>JAFZDR010000021.1 GCA_017561105.1 Alistipes sp.
ACCAGTCGATGACTCGCTGGGTAAACTTCCTTATCAAGAACAGCAAGGATCAGAACTACCTCTGGACAGGTCATGAAAACGACCACTATGGCGATTGGTTGTTCTACTCGGTGGATAACGACCGCGATGGCGTATCTGCCGTAACAAGCAAGCGATTGCTCGCGCAGTGCTTCTTTATCCACTCGTTGGATAATGTGGTAAATGCCGCCGAGGTATTGGGCAAGGTTGCCGATATTGCATACTACAAGGATATCGCAACCAAGGCTCGCAAGGCGTACCAAAACGAGTATGTAACTCCGAACGGCTTGGTGTCGAGCGACACTCAGACAGCCTATGTCTTGGCTCTCCACTTTGACCTCTTGCCTGAGAATATGCGTGCGCAGGCAGCAAAGCGCCTTGTCGAGAACATCAAGCGCTACAAGAACCATATCTCGACAGGCTTCCTCGGAACCCCTTATATCTGTGAGGTACTCACCCGCTTTGGCTACACCGATATGGCTTATACCTTGCTCTTGCAGGAGGGTTGTCCGGGTTGGTTGTACCAGGTGAAGATGGGTGCAACAACTGTATGGGAGCGTTGGGACAGCATCCGCAAGGATGGCTCTATTCCTGATAACGGTATGAACTCGTTGAACCACTACGCCTATGGCTCGATTGGCGATTGGCTCTATCGCGAGGCTGTAGGTATCAAGGAGGCAGATCCGGGCTACAAGCGTATCGCTATCAAGCCTCATACAGGCGGTAAGTTCGAGAACATGGAGGCTTCGACCGTAACACCTTATGGCAAGGTTGCAGCGGCTTGGAAGGCCAAGGAGAATGTATTGAAGGAGTTGGCTGTAGAGATTCCGTTCAATACAACCGCCGAGATCTATGTTCCGGCAGCAAAGGCCGAGGCCGTAAAGTGCGACGATGCAACACTCAAGGCTGACGGCGTGGTCGACGGCTATGTTAAGTTCTCGGTTGGCTCGGGTAAATATACCTTTACCGTAGAGTAACCTATACCTTATTTATAATAGTAGGGGCGGAGATTTAGGTCTTCGCCCTCTCTTTTTGTGGTATGGTTTGTGCGATGTTTCGGTTGTGTTATCAAAACCTTAAAATTTTACAATATGAAAAAGACAACAACTTGCACAACACACGATGCACAGTGCGCTACAACAACTGCCGATGGCCGTCTTATGGCCGCTCCAACCGAGTTTATTCCGCAACACTCATCGTCGCCAGAGGTGGCGTATAAGATGGTTAAGGATGAGACCTATCCGCAGACTCAGCCACGCCTTAACCTTGCAACATTCGTAACGACCTATATGGACGATTACGCAACAAAGCTTATGAACGAGGCTATTAACATCAACTATATCGACGAGACCGAGTACCCTCGCGTAGCGGTTATGTGTGGCCGCTGTATCAATATCATTGCCAACCTTTGGAACACTCCGGAGAAGGCGGAGTGGAAGGCCGGAGCACTCGGTATCGGCTCGTCGGAGGCGTGTATGCTCGGCGGTGTTGCGGCACTCTTGCGCTGGAAGGCTCGCCGCAAGAAGGAGGGTAAATCGTGCGAGAAGCCGAATATCGTTTTGAGTTCGGCATATCAGGTAGTGTGGGAGAAGTTTGCCCAGCTTTGGGGTGTAGAGATGCGCGAGGTGCCACTCTCGCTTGAGTGTCCGTCGCTCGACCCGAAGAAGGCTGTAGCTATGTGCGACGAGAATACTATCTGCGTAGTGCCTATCGCAGGCGTTACCTGGACAGGTTTGAACGACGATATCGAGGCCCTCGACAAGGAGCTCGACGCCTTCAATAAAAAGACAGGCTACGAGGTGGCTATCCATGTCGATGCCGCATCTGGTGGCTTTATCTTACCATTCTTAAAGCCTGAGTTTAAGTGGGATTTCCGCTTGAAGTGGGTCTATTCAATCTCGACTTCGGGCCACAAGTATGGCCTTGTATATCCGGGTTTGGGTTGGGTTGTTTGGCGCGATAAGAAGTGTTTGCCAGAGGAGATGGCCTTCAGCGTAAACTACCTCGGAGCCAATATCACGCAGGTAGGTTTGAACTTCTCGCGTCCTGCTGCACAGATTTTGGGTCAGTATTACAACTTTATACGCTACGGATTTGAGGGCTACAAGCGCATCCAGCAGGAGTCTATGGATATTGCCTGCTACTGCCACGAGCAGATTGGCAAGATGAAGTGCTTCAAGAATTATGCGGCGAAGCTCGATAATCCGCTCTTTATCTGGTATATGAATCCGGAGTACGACAAGAGTGCAAAGTGGACACTCTACGACCTTCAGGCCGTGCTTCAGCAGAGCGGTTGGATGATTCCTGCCTACACCATGCCAAAGAATATCGAGGATTTGGTCGTTATGCGTGTAGTTGTGCGTCAGGGCCTCACTCGCGACATGGCCGATATGCTCCTCACCGATATTCGCAACGCTGTTGCCGAGTTCGAAAAGTTGGAGTATCCGACCACTTCGCGTCTCAAGTATGAAAAACGAGAGAAGCAGTTCGGAAAAGTATTTACACACTAAAAAAGAAAAGACGGGAATTACTCCCGTCTTTCTCTTTAATTGTCAATTTGCAATTAGTTGCAGTGGCACTCGCCCTCACCGCAGTGGTGATCCTCGCCGCAACCCTCGCAGCCATCGCCGCAGTGGTCGTGGTCGCAACCGCACGAGCAACCGCCCTTTGGAGCCAAATCCTCAGGAGTTACATCGCGAACCTCTACAACCTCAACATCGAAGTTCAAGGTCTTGCCGGCCATTGGATGGTTGAAGTCCATCATAATAGTCTCCTCCTTCACCTCCTTGATGATACCGTTCATGCGGTGGCCCTCAGCATCGCTCATAGGCACCACATTGCCCACAAAGAGCATCTCCTCAACTACCTTGCCGTCAATCATAAAGATAGTCTTTGGCAACTCAACGATAGCCTCAGCGATCAACTCGCCGTAGCCATCCTTTGGCTCCAAGGTGAACGATACCTTATCACCCGGCTCCTTGCCGATGAGTGCACCCTCGAACTTAGGGAGCAACATACCTGCGCCACATACGAACTCGAGTGGCTGACCCTCTGGATTCTTGTCAGCAATCTGACCATCAACGGTAAGAGTGTAGTTTACCGCAACAAATTTTGTGTTTTCTACCTGCATAGTTTACCTATAATTTATGTTATTGTTATATGTCTTGTCGTTCTTCGTTGTTATACCCTTGCTTAATGGTGGAATTATGAAAGTAAATTATTCCATTTCTAAAATCCCTCCAAACCTCCCTTTGCAAAGGGAGGCTTGTCGCTTCGTAGTATAGACTACTTCGCTCCAATAATGAAAGGTGCAACCTCTGCTTTTGCGCCGACAAAGATAGTAAAATATTTCTATTTATGCGTTGCTATTTAACTGCCACCTCGTTCAGGAGCGCAGCTAAGCGACAGCTTGTCTTGGCCATCATCTCGTAGTTCACTACGCCCATACTCTTCTGCTCCATATATGGAATGCGGGCGTCGGGTTTGCAGAATTCGAGGTAGTAGGCCGCCTTGCGTCCCGACTCCTCGGCCCAATCGAGGAGCGAGCCTTTAGCATACTCTTCGTATCTCTCGCCGATAAAAATATCCATATCCTCTGCCCAATAGTTGGCCGAAAAGAAGTTATATCCTCCGTCCCAACCTCTCCAAGAATCTCTCCATTTGAAAGTTTTGGTCAGCACCGCCTTCGGACCCCACTCTCGCATAGGCATCGTGTAGGTGAAGTTCTTATACGAGTGCGGATAGCCGGCAAGGCGTACCTTCGAGATGTTGTGCATATCGCACATCAGGTTTATAACCACACGCAGAGCCGTAGTAACCTCCTTTGCAGGGTATGATTTGCGATTGCGAATAACTTCCAACGCCTCGACAATAGCCTTGTAAGAGTCGTATTTCACCGCTCTTGGCTTGAAACTCTTATCGAGGTGCAGGTCGTGGATGTTGCGTGCACCCGTCGGAAGTTTTTTCTGCTTTGCCAACTCTCGCTGAGAGATGTATAGGTAGTGCACATCGTCGGCATAGCTCTTGCCGAGATACTTCTTGACCATCTTTTTAGCATCGGGAGTGAGGTGCTTTGTCGCTACGATTACAATTGCCTCGTCGCATCTTTTATGCCAAGCATTAGCCACCAACACCGATGCGAGCAGTACGAATAAAAGTGATAATCTCTTCATCGTGCGCTCCTCCTTAATACTTAAAAATTGTATTTAACACCTGTGCCAGGCGGTAGGCCGACATCACCGCCATCTTCTCGACCAAAGCCGAGGCTTTCTCCAACTCTTCGGGAGTAAAGTCCGAAATCGCGCTCTTGTTCAAGAACATATCGTATGCGATATATCCCGCCTCGGCAATATCGCGACCCCAATCTTCGAGAGTACCGCTCTGCCACTCCTTTATCTGCTTGCGAGAGGCCTTGTTTAAATTCTTGGCACAATCCTCTATAAGCCAGCTTCTGCGACCCTGCTGCGGTAGGCAGTCCCAGAAAGTGTGGAAACTCTCCATCTTTCCGTTCTGCTTCTTTATCTTCTTGTCGTTTACAAAATTCGGATAGAGATTCTTCGGAAAGTTTACATGCGCAGGGCAGTGCATATCTGCTACATAGTGCACCATGTTGATAAGTCGCTGGCGAACGAGCGAGTCGGGCAGATTCTTGTACTTGCCCTCACCCAACTCCTCGATAGCATCGCGGAGGTAACCCATACACTCACCGGGTGTTACGCCGTATGGTTTGCCATATTCATCAAATGCGAAATCGACACCTTTGCCATCGGCTGTAGTCATCACCGAGTGACGAGCGTTTACCGACTTGAAGGCATCAGCTCCCTTCCAATGGTCCATCCACGATGCGTAGTAGGCAAGCGTGTGGCGCAGATAGTGACGACACATCTTTTTAGCCTCGGGCGTGAGGTTTTGCTCTGCAATATATACAGAGTAGGCGTGCGTAAATCCGCTCCACGCCTTTACGCTCCTCACTCCCGTAAAAGCGAGGAACGCGGCAATTAAAATCAGAAATTTTTTCATATTCACTTCGTTACTCTTCGTTCTTGCATACGAGATTTCTGTCGCCATAGCCGTTGTCGATTTTCGACACGAATGGGAAGAACTTCGAGCGAGCAACCCACGCCAATGGGAAGGCTGCCTCGTAACGAGAGTATGGGTGTGACCACTCGCCCGCCAACTCCTCGGCAATGTGCGGAGCATTTGCCACCACATTATCTGCCTCGCCATTGATAGCCTCAGCCTCGCGCTTAATCTGAATCAACGCCTCGATAAAGCGATCCATCTCCTCCTTAGGCTCCGACTCGGTAGGCTCCACCATCAAGGTTTCATGTACAGGGAACGAGAGGGTCGGTGCATGGAAACCGTAATCCATAAGGCGGTGTGCTACATCGCCACAATCTACGCCATAGTCGCGCTTGAAGTTTGTCAAGTCGAGAATCATTTCGTGACCTACGCGACCTGTCTCGCCCGAGTAGTAGGTGCGGAATTCGTGCTTAATGGCCGACGCCATATAGTTTGCATTAACGATAGCCATCTCAGTAGCCTTGCGCAATCCCTCTGCGCCGAGCATCTTGATGTAGCCGTAGGTGATAGGCAACAACATTGCCGAGCCCCAAGGCGACGACGATACGGCTGTGATGCCCTGCTCACCTCCGGTGCTTACCACCGAGTGCGATGGGAGGAATGGTGCGAGGTGCGAAGCCACGCAGATTGGACCAACACCCGGACCTCCGCCACCGTGTGGCATTGCGAAGGTCTTATGAAGGTTGAGGTGGCAGACATCGGCTCCGATAAAACCAGGGTTTGTCAATCCCACCTGTGCATTCATATTTGCACCGTCCATATATACCTCGCCACCTGCGTCGTGTACAGCATCTACAATCTCGCGAATACGGCTCTCGAATACACCGTGAGTCGAAGGGTAGGTCACCATCAAGGCGCACAACTCCGACGAATACTGCTCCGCCTTAGCCTTCAAATCCTCGACATCGATATTTCCGTGCTCGTCGCACGCTACGGTTACAATCTTCATACCCGCCATAGCTGCCGATGCAGGGTTTGTTCCGTGGGCCGATGCAGGGATAAGCACCACATTGCGGTAACCCTGATTGCGGCTCTGGTGATAAGCGCGGATGACCATCAAACCCGCATACTCGCCTGCTGCACCCGAGTTTGGCTGCAATGAACAAGCCGAGAAGCCTGTAATGGTTGCCAGGTCGTTCTCCAACTCCTCAATCAACGCGGTGTAACCCTCGTGCTGATCGGCCGGAGCAAATGGGTGGATATTCTGGAAGCCCGCCAACGAGAGTGGCTGCATCAACGATGCGGCATTGAGCTTCATTGTGCACGAGCCGAGCGAAATCATAGAGTTTGCCAACGAGATATCGCGCAACTCGAGCTGCTTGATGTAGCGCATCAACTCGCTCTCCGAGCGGTAGCGGTTGAATACAGGCTCGGTGAGGTATGGCGACTTACGAGCCATAAACGATTGCGGCTCGGTAGCGTGATGAACCCTCTTTGTTTTGCGACCCTTTGCCTCAGCAAAGATAGCCACTACCTCCTCAACCTCCTGCGGTGTGGTTACCTCGTCGAACGAGAGGCGTACGCGGAACTCTGAAGGGTAGTAGAAGTTTATGCGATGCTCCTCGGCAATCGACTCAACAACCGAAGCCTCGGCCTCGACATCGAGCGTGTCGAAGTAGTTTGCATTTGTCAATTTGTAGCCCAAAGCCTCAATACCTTTGGCTGCGCTCTGCGCTGCAAGGTGTGCGGTCAAAGCGGCACGGCGAAGGCCCTCTGCACCATTGTAAACGCAGTGGAAACCAACAATCGACGCCATCAATGCCGATGCGGTACAGATGTTCGATGTTGCACGCTCGCGCTTGATGTGTTGCTCACGCATCTGCAACGACATACGCAACGCCTTGCGACCAAGACGGTCTACCGAAACACCTATGATACGACCTGGCATATTGCGCTTGAAAGCCTCCTTTGTAGCCATATATCCTGCCGACGGACCACCAAAGCCCATCGGGCAACCGAGGCGCTGTGTCGATCCTACGGCGATATCGGCGCCCCACTCTGCAGGAGGTGCCAAGAGTGCCAACGAGAGAAGGTCTGCATCAGCTGTTACCAATGCACCTACAGCGTGTGCTGCAGCCACAAAGTCGGAGTAGTCGCGTACCTCGCCATTTGCGGCAGGGTACTGCACGATAGCTCCGAACTCCTTGCCTGTAAAGGTGTAGTCGGCGTAGTTATCAACGATAAGCTCGATACCGAACGGCTCACTGCGTGTGAGCAATACATCGAGTGTCTGCGGAAATATATTCTCATCCACAAAGAGAAGGTTGCGACCCTCCTTCACCGCCTCGCGTGAGCGGAGCGCGAACATCATAGCCATAGCCTCAGCCACCGCAGTACCCTCGTCGAGCAACGAGCAGTTGGCAATCTCCATTCCTGTCAAAGAGATAATGGCGGTCTGATAGTTGAGGAGAGCCTCCAAACGACCTTGCGAAATCTCCGCCTGATATGGGGTGTAAGAGGTGTACCATGCCGGATTCTCGAACACATTTCGCATAATGGCAGCCGAGGTGGCATTAGGGTAGTAGCCCATACCTATAAACGAGCGGAACTGCTGATTGCGTGCAGCCAACTCCTGTATGTGCTGTGCGAATTCGTACTCGCTCATAGCCTCGCCGAGAGCGAGAGGTGCGTTGAGGCGAATATCTGCAGGGAGAACCTGAGAAATGAGTTCATCAATCGAGCCAACACCGATGG
>JAFZDR010000160.1 GCA_017561105.1 Alistipes sp.
AATCGCCGACTCCTCCTTCGATCCTCCGCCAACAATCTTTATGCCGCCATGCTCGCCACGAGGTGCTCGTGAGTGGAGGTTGAAGTCGCAATCGACATACTGCTCATCAATCTCCGCAAGGAAACGGCTCGGCTTCGAGAACTCCATACTTCCCCACTTAAAGCGCATATCCACGCACGAAAGGGTTGCCAGCGACTTGGCGCGTGTGAGTGCAACATAGAAGAGTCGTCGCTCCTCCTCGATGCCTTCGACAGTCTCGAGTGCACGCTGCGACGGGAAGAGATTCTCCTCGCAGCCCACTACATATATATATTCGTACTCCAAACCTTTGGCCGAGTGTACGGTCATCAGCGTTACACGCTCCTTCTCCTCCTCGCTCTCCTGGTTGTCCATATCGGTCAGAAGCATAAGGTTTTGCAACCACTCCTCGATTGTGGCGTGCTCGAACTCCTCGCGCTCGCCGTTGCGGATTTCGGCCTCGACCTGCTCGTAGAACATCTGCATGGAGTTTACAACCTCCTCCAAGTTACCGACTGCCGATTGCGCCTCAGGTGTGTTCTGCAAGCGGTAGAACGGCAACAAACCACTTCGTACCGCAACCTCCATACCGAAGTCGTACAAACCCTTGTGCTCGCGCTCCAACGATAACGAGCGAATAAGCTCGACAAACTCGGTTACCTTACGGACAATAGCCTTCTCCACTGCATCGGCAGGGGTGCGCTGTACCATTGTATCGACAGCCTCCCACATCGAAACCTGCTGCTCCTGCGCTATGGTGGCGATGCGATCTACGGTTGTGTCGCCGATACCGCGTGCCGGAGTGTTGATAATGCGCTTGAAAGCCTCGTCATCGCGAGGATTTATGATAAGTCGGAAGTATGAGAGGATATCCTTAACCTCCTTGTGGTCGTAGAATGAGCTACCCTTGTAAATAAGGTATGGAATACCCTTCTGTCGCAAGGCATTCTCGAGTGCCTGCGATTGGTTGTTTGTACGATACAATATCGCGGCATCGCTCCAATTACCGCTACCTTCGCGCACTCTGTCGCGCAGGTCCGAAACGATCATATCGGCCTCCTCGCGGTCGGTGTAGGCCTTGAAGATGCGAATCTTCTCGCCCTCGGCACCCTCCGAGAAGCAGCGCTTCTTCAAACGACGCGAGTTGTGGTCGATAACCGAGTTTGCGGCATCGACAATCGTCTGTGTCGAGCGGTAGTTCTGCTCCAACTTAAAGACCTTAGCTTGCGGATAGTCGCGCTGGAATGAGAGGATATTTTCGATATTTGCACCGCGGAACGAGTAGATACTCTGTGCATCGTCGCCCACTACGCAGATGCGCGAGTGGTGCTGTGCCAAGCGACGCACGATGATATACTGAGCATTGTTGGTGTCCTGATACTCATCGACCAAAACATACTGGAAACGCTCCTGATAACGCGCCAACACCTCGGGGTGGTCGCGGAAGAGGATATTTGTCTGCAAGAGCAGATCATCAAAGTCCATCGCTCCGTTCTGCTTGCAGCGCTTGCAGTATTCGATGTAGATATTTCCGAACTCAGGAATCTGCATCTGGCGATCCTCGGTTGCAAACATCGAGTTCTGGAGATATGCACCGGGCGTGATAAGGTTATTCTTCGCCATCGAAATACGCGAGGCGATAGAGTTTGGCTTATACTTCTCGTCGTTGAGTCCGCGCTCCTTGATTATGGTCTTGAGTAGATTCTTCGAGTCGGTAGGCTCGTAGATGGTGTACTCCTTTGGATAGCCCAACACCTCGGCATTCTCGCGCAAGATTCGCGAAAAGACCGAGTGGAATGTTCCCATACAGATATATTTGCTCTGTGGACCCACCATCTTCTCGATACGCTCACGCATCTCGCGTGCCGCCTTGTTGGTAAAGGTAAGTGCCAAAATAGAGTGCGGTGGTACGCCCTGTGCCAACATATAGGCAATACGGGTGGTCAGCACTCGTGTCTTACCCGAGCCTGCACCCGCAATAATAAGTGATGGATGGTTAAAATCCTCGACAGCTGCACGCTGTGCGGGGTTCAACCCCTTTAAGATATCTTCATTCGTCATAGTGGCACAAAGATAATAAAAAGACGAGAGATGAGAGATGAGAGACGAGAGTTTTTTTTAAATTTAGGCTATTGGTGCTAATAAAAGAATAGGCTGCCGGAGATCCTCGACAGCCTATTCATATTGTGCATCTATTTGATTACTTGAGCTTCAATGCCGACTTTTTGATAACGAAGATTGGCGAGTCCCACATTGGGAGTCCCGAGAAGCGAACATTGCCACCCTCCTTTCCGCCACGAGTGATTACAGGACGGAGGTCGTGAACATAACCGGTGATAGGCTCAACATATACGAGATTCTCAACATCGAAGTCGTAAATCTTCATCGATACATTATCCTTGTCGAGCTGGTCGGTAGGGGTCTGATCACCATACCACAACATTGCGCCGACAACCTCGTTGTCCTTGTTTGCGATACCTACGCACTTAATCTCGCGGTTGCTGTACGCCTCGCACTTGAGCTCTACGGCGTGGAAATCGTCGGTCAAGACACTTACAAAGTGCTGGATACCGTAGTACGACGGACGCTTGTACATAGGCTGGTGCAACAAGTTCATACGAACCAAACCGAACGACTGCAACATGTTAGGGTACTGCAAATCTACCAATGTGAAGATTGACGACGGAACATTGTTTGTGAAGTCGTTAGCAAAGCGGCGCAAATCCCACTTCACCTGCGAGAACTCGCTCCACTGCTTGTACTTTAATGCGTGGCCATACTCGATAGTCGAAGGGCAACCGCTCTCGCCCTGGAAGATATCAAGACGCTTGTCGAACGACTGAACAGTCTGGCGGAGAGCCTTAATACGCTCGGTTGCATTGTCAGGATTCTCGAAATATACATGGAACGATACGCGATCGAGAACATCGAGCTTCTTGCGCTTCTTCAATATCTCCAAAACCTCGGCGATGTAGTCGCACATATAGTTCTTGCAGAGTCCGAATGCCAAAATCTCAGCCTTAGGATTCTCCTTGCGGATAACCTCGCCGGTGCGGATGAGCAACTCGGCAACCACAGGAGGGGTATTAGCCTTCTTTCCGTCAGGCTCATTCCACACCTCATAACGCTGCACCTTGTCGCCATAGTGACGAACGATAGCGCGAACATAGTTGCACCAAGCCTCCATTGTAACCTCGTCGGTCCAAATCGAAGAGTTCAAGGTCACGCCATCCTTGCTATAGATTGGGTTACCATAGCTGAGGCTCAACCATGGCTTTACGCCCTGTGCAATACAGCCGTCAACATGCTCGTCGAGCCACTTGAAGTCGTAAACGCCCTTCTGCTTCTCGCACTTTGCCCAACCACTCTGCAAACGAGCCCAACCTACACCGAGAGGACCGAGGAACTCCTTGTATGCCTCGAATGTTGCGTAGTCGCGGTCGAGAGTCTCGCAACCTACCGACCAACGAAGGTTGGTATTGCCGTCAGCGTGACGAGGAGCGATCTTGCCCACCTGCGGAAGCATGGTGTGGTGCATCTTGAATGTGTTGTACGATACCTCGGGATGCTTGGTCTTTGGCGGAATATAGGCAAACGCCATAGGCGCAATAAGTGCCACCGAGATAATAGAAAGAATTAACTTTTTCATAATTTATTTGGTTATAGTTAGTTTCACTGTGGTACAAAAATAAAAACATTTTTTCAAAAAAACAACCATAAAGCGAAATTATTCTAATGTTAAATAATTGTTAAATTTGATAGCTGGTGTTGGAGGTGTGTAAGATTAGCCTTATCTTTGTATCAACTGAAATAGAACTAAACTTTAATTTATGGGAGAAATTTACTACCAGGTAATGCTTGCAATTCTTGCGTTGTTGGCCGTTTCGGGACTCTATGTAGGAGTTACCAATGATGCGGTAAACTTCTTGAATTCGGCACTCGGATCAAAGGCTGCATCGTTCCGTACAGTCCTTATCGTGGCTTCTGTCGGTATCCTTATTGGAGCCTTAACATCGAGCGGTATGATGGATGTTGCGCGTCACGGAATGTTCCACCCTCAGCTATTCTCATTCAAGGAGGTGATGTATCTCTATGTGGGTGTAATGTTTGCGAATGTTATCCTGCTCGACCTCTACAACTCGCTCGGTTTGCCTACTTCGACCACCGTGTCGTTGATTTTCTGTTTGTTGGGTTCGGCCGTAGCGGTAGCGCTCTTCAAGATCGGCTCGGATTCGAATATCCACCTCGAGGAGCTCGGAAGCTTCCTCAATACCACCAAGGCAATGGGTGTAGTTTCGGGTATCCTCCTCTCGGTAATTCTCGCCTTCGTGTCGGGAACATTCGTGATGTGGATTTCGCGTCTTATATTCTCGTTCCGCTATATGAAGATGTTGCGTCGTTTTGGTGCGTTGTGGTGCGGTATGTCGCTCACCTCAATCCTCTACTTTGCAGTGTTTAAGGGCTTGAAGTCGCAGTTGGCGGGTACCGCATTTGTTGAGTGGGTAAATGAGAACCTTTTGCTTACCCTCGCGGGAGTATGGGTAGCTTGCGCATTGGTGCTCTTCTTCTTGCAGCTCTTCCGTGTGAATATTTTGCGTATCACAATCTTGGCAGGAACATTCTCGTTAGCATTGGCATTTGCAGGTAATGACCTCGTTAACTTTATCGGTGTGCCAATCGCAGGTTTGGAGGCCTACAGCGTATCGGGTGGCGATGTAAATATGGCAATGTCGGCACTTGCAGAACCTGCAACGGGCGGAAGCAATACCTTGTATATAGTAATATCGGGCATTATTATGGTGGCAACGCTTTGGACTTCGCGTAAGGCTATGAGCGTATCGCAGACCGAGCTCTCGCTCACATCGGCAGATGGTGGTGGCGATCAGCAGTTCTCGTCGTCGATGTTCTCGCGTGCGGTAGTTCGTGCAGCGGTGAGTACATCGCGCTTCCTCGATAAGGTTGTGCCGGAGAAGGTGAAGAACTTTATCGAAAAGCGTTTCGAGTATGCCGATATCGAGCATAGCGGTGCACCATACGACATGATTCGTTCGACCGTAAACCTCACTACAGCATCGTTACTCATTGCGTTGGGTACTTCGTTGAAGTTGCCACTCTCGACTACCTATGTATGTTTCATGGTGGCGATGGGTTCATCGTTGGCTGATAAGGCGTGGGGCCGTGAGAGCGCCGTATATCGTATCACCGGCGTTATAACCGTAATTATGGGTTGGTTCGTAACAGGTTTTGGTGGCTTTATCATTGCATTTGTACTCGGCTTGCTCCTTATGTGGGGCGAGGTTTGGGCATTCGGAGCTATCACTCTCCTCTGCATCTATATGTTTATCCACTCCAACTTTATGCCAAAAAAGAAGAAGGAGGAGAGGCGAAAGAGTGATGCTGAGGTTCGCGAGAGCCTTGTGAATGACACCATGACCGCAGTGTCGGACACTATCAAGGCTACAACACGCATCTACAACCGTACTATCGTTGCCCTTATGAAGGAGAATCGCAAGGCGTTGAAGGAGCTTGCGGCAGAGGCTTCCGAGATGTACGAGGAGAATCGTCGTTTGAAGTATTCGATTGCTCACACCTTGCGAGAAACATACGGTTCAGACTTGAATCTCTCACTCTACTATGTGCAGATTCTCGACTATCTGAACGAGATGACAAAGTCGCTCGTCCATATCACTCGCCCATCGTTCGAGCATATCGACAATAACCATACAGGTCTTAGCCAGGTTCAGACCGAGAACCTTATGTCGATAAATGCCGATGTGAACGAGATCTATTCGCGCATTATCTATATGTTCACCTCAAACGACTTCTCGACTATCGATGAGGTGCTTGTTATGCGTGATAACCTCTTCGAGCGTCTTGCTCAGTCAACAAAGGCAGAGCTTGGTCGTATCAATGCCGGCGAGTCTAATGCTCGTGCCGGAATGCTCTTCCTCGGTATTATCTCCGAGACCAAGACTATGGTGCTCCAATCTCGTAACCTCCTCAAGTCGCGTCGTTATTTCATTGAGCAGGAGGGTAAGGTTATACGACAGAAGCGCATCTACGAGTAAAAATTGTTTTTAAGCAGCGATAGCTGCGTTAAACTTCGATAGCCGAGTTGCTCACATACGATTAGTATGCTGAGCACTCGGCTTCTTATTTGCTTGCTCTCATCTGCCTAAAAACAATTTCTTTAGGATTCGCTTGCTTGTTTGGCACAAAATTTCCTCGTTCAAAATAAACTTTTAGGGGTGTAGAAGGTTTTTTGCCCCCGCTTCTACTCTAATTGGGCGGAGAAATATCTTATTTCGCCCACTCGAATACTTTGGCAAACTATTTGCTCGTTATTATGTCAGCAATGGTGATAACTGCACACCATTGCGAGGTTTCTTCATTTATTTAAGTTTGGGTTAGTAAGGAACTCGCAATGAGTTCCGAGGTAAGAGGTCGTTGTGAAACGCCCTCTTATTTTTTTCATGTTGCGAGTTCCTTACTTTCAACCTGCTTACGCAGCAAGCCTCTGCTCGCTTGTGTGCAAAGGGCTCTGCGAGCCTATAACGACATTGGCGAGAGTCTGTTCGTGCAAGCCCGACAGCCCTTCGCCAACATCGTCAAACTACTTTGTAGTTTCCTTTGCCCACTCTCGCTCGGAGCCTTTGCCCTGCTCCTGCGGTCGTTAGTAAGGAGTCTTGGTATTCTTTTTTTTATATCGCAATGAGTTCCGAGGTAAGAGGTCGTTGTGAAACGCCCTCTTATTCTTTTTTTATGTTGCGAGTTCCTTCCTTTGAGCAGATCTAAATCTGCTCTTCCTCCTTCGCACCTCGGCATAGTGCAAATAAATTTGCCCTCTGCTCTCGGTTTGGCGTCGGTTCAGCTTGTTGCGCCTCGGCAAACTTGTCTGCGAGGTGTGTTGTGTGATAGCCATTGTTGCTGCGCAACTACGATAATAAATCAAATAGCAGTAGCTCAAATAAACTTGGCTACCGCTATTTAATGTCTTCTCTAAACCTTTGGGATAATGTCTATCCCACCCCCTCTTGGTCTGCTCTCAGCTTCTGCCGCCGTTAGTAAGAGTTATTGGTATCTACTTTTTATTTATATCGCAATGAGTTTCGAGGTAAGAGGTCGTTGTGAAACGCCCTCTTATTTTTTGTCTATTTGCGAGTTCCTTACTTTGAGCAGATCTAAATCTGCTCTTCCTCCTTCGCACCTCGGCATAGTGCAAATAAATTTGCCCTCTGCTCTCGGTTTGGCGTCGGTTCAACTTGTTGCGCCTCGGGTAACTTGTCTGCGCTGTCGGGTGGTGGCGTATCGCTTTGCGATAACGATGCAAAGAGCTGATACAGCCAAGTAAATAAATCTCCTTGTCCGCATCAGCTCTTCACATCAGACCTTCTGTCTTACGCCACCACCTTCTCTGCTTGGTCACCTCTCGGCTTCTGCCGCCGTTAGTAGGAGGTATTTTACCTATTATTTTAGGTATTCATCTCCATCTATAACGATGCTGCTGCCACGATATTCTCCCGAAGCAAATACGGTGTGTCTTACCTCTTTCTTCCATCCTTTAACACCGTGGTAAATAGTCAATTTATCTCCGTCTAAAGTATAGTATAAGCCACAGCCGTCTGTATTAAACTCAGGTGAATAACCAACTTTTGAATAATAGTAAACGTTTCCTCCGCTCTTAAATGTATAGCCTTTTTCAATTCTCATAGAGCCAGTATATCCATTAGAATAGATAAATGTTTGTCCTGCCAATTCATTACTTCTTCCAAGGTTGTCTTTCTCGCAAGACGAAAGAAAGACAAATGCTAAGCATACCCCAATAATTCCTAAAATCTTCTTCATAATACATTGATATTTAAGTTAAACATAAGTGTCTTTACCTTTTTTAGACAGCAACTGTTTACTTCCGGGTAAAAGAGAAGCGTGAATCACGCTCAATACTGAAGGTACGACCAAGCACCTGTACACATAAGCACAACCCACGCCAAGACAGCGAGGGCATTTATCGTGCCTATTGCTTGTGTACTTGAATAAATTGGTCGTTTCTCAGTAAAGCAATAGCCTAAATGCCATCTAAAAACGCTACATATTCTGCAACGCTATTGCAAATGTAATAATTTATTCTTCAAATTACAAAATGTTACTCTCAATTTGTAAATAATATATCATAAAGCATCAAAGGTGTATCATTAAATGTTTACAACCTTTGGGTGAGTAAGAAACTCGCAATGAGTTTCGAACTTGCAACTTTTGTTTGATTGCCTAAAACAGCGGTAGAGCTTCGGCAACGACAAAGGTGCTGCCGCCAATAAAGAGCATATCCTCCTTCGAGAGTTGCAATTGAGCTTTGGCTACCGCCTCTTCGACGGTTGGTGCAACCTCGAAATCGAGTGCGAGTGCAGTTGCGACCTCGGTCATCTTCTCGAGCGATGCGGCACGGCGAATCGACGCTTGCGTGAAGATATAGTGTGCCTCACTCGGCATCAGCGCGAGCATTCTGTCGAACTCTTTGTCGCTGCAAAATCCCATGACACAGATCAACTTACCGCTGTTGCTGCGAGCATTCAGTTGCTTTGCAACCTCGGCAAGGCCGTGCTCGTTGTGGCCTGTGTCGCATACGATAAGCGGCTCCTGAGAGAGGGTCTGCCAACGACCTCGGAATGCGGTGAGCTTCGATACCTCGCGTACGCCCTCGACAAAGGCGCGGCGCGAAATCGAAAGTGGGGTGGCTTCGTGGAGCTTATCGAGAACGGTAGCTACGGTAGCGAGATTTTGGCGTTGGTACTCGCCGAGCAGATCGAGTCGCAGCTGATATGGGTAGCCATCGCGTGTGCGAGTCATCGTTACTACCTGTTTATCACCGTCGTAGCTGCACTCTCCGAGTGTAAAGGCCTCGTTTGCATATATGAGTTCGCTGCGCAAGTCGCTGGCGATCTCCTCCAATACGAGGTTGTAGTTCGAGTTCTTCTCGCCCACAATAATAGGGGTGCATTTCTTGATAATACCGCCCTTCTCGCGGGCGATCTTAGGGAGTGAATCACCCAGATATTCGGTGTGCTCCAGGCCGATATTTGTAATTACCGAGATAAGCGGTTGTACGATATTTGTGGCATCGAGGCGACCTCCTAAGCCCGTTTCGATAACTGCAACCTCGACATCGCTATGTGCAAAATAGTCGAATGCCATGGCGGTAGTCATCTCGAAGAACGAGAGCTGCAGGCGCTCCATTTCGCCCTTGTGTCTGTCGACAAAATTAACGACCTTCTGTTTAGGAATCATCTCGCCGTTTACGCGAATGCGCTCGCGGAAGTCGGTAAGATGGGGCGAGGTGAACAACCCCGTCTGGTAGCCCGCCTGCTGTAGCACCGCAGCCAGCATATTCGATACAGAGCCTTTGCCGTTTGTGCCGGCAACATGTATCACAAAGTAGCTGCGCTGTGGATTGCCCATCGAACGACAAAACTCCGCAATGCGCTCCAGTCCCGGTTTGTAGGCGTCGCCACCCACCTGTTGGAATGATGGCATTGAAGAAAACAGATAATCAAGTGTCTCGGTATAGTTCATATATTTTTATATTAACCCTTAGCTTTTTAATTCAGATAAAATCTCCTCTTCACTGAGTATGCAACAAAGTAGAGCAGGCACAACGCCGCGATGTAGAGCGACAAGCGGCCGATATAGTCGCCGAACTTGGCATAGAAGGTCTGCTTGGTGTTTAGACGGATATCGGCAGTGAGTACGCCGCGATTATCCCACTCCATGCGCTGAATATCCTCGCCCTGCATTGTGATAAAGCCCGATACTCCGGTGTTTGCACTACGAGCCACATCGCGTCGCAGCTCTATGGCACGCAGGCGACAGAACTTAAAGAGGTATCTGTGTCCCAAAGTGTTGCCCCACCAGCCGTCGTTCGATACGACAAAGAGTGCATCTGCGCCATTGCGTACAAATTCGGCCATATGGTTACCATATAGACCTTCATAGCATATTGCAGGTGCAACCTTCTTGCCATTGTGCTCGAATGGAACCTGTGCCTCGCCAATGCCGAGCTGTCCGAAGGTGCCACCCAAATCCACAGCGAAGATATTACCCGCTTTGCGCAACCATGCCGGTATGGTCTCGACGCCCACAACAAGCTTGCCCTTGTGGTGCACCTGCACCTTCGATGATGTGTCGATACCGAGCGAAGCGTTGTAGATGTCCATATAGAACATTCCGCGCTTGCGAGCCGTCTCGGAGCCCTTAACCTTGCCATATAGACGCATTGTTTCGCCACCCGATACAACCATTGTATTAGGTTTCTCGTTGTGGAGATACTCCGAAATGCGATTTACGATATGCGACTGCTCGGGTTGGCGGTCGTTAATTATCTCGGCCAAAGCGGTTTCCGGCATCAATACAAATTCGGCAGAGTCCGGTGCTTCGGCAAGCAGCTCGAGCAGATTGTTCTGCTGGCTCTCGGCCGTGATGTTGAATTTGTCGTAGCAAGGGATATTCGGCTGTGTAACCGATACCGTTATCTTAGGCAACGACTTGTAGAGCTCGTCATTGCTGTCGTACTTGTAGAATAGCCCGATCGAGATTCCGATAGGGATGATAATTGCAAGAGTTGCGGCAATCCACGCCTTCTTGCGCATGGTCAAGCAGGCCTCGAATGCCAATATATTGACCAATAATACCCACAACGAACCACCGAAAACGCCTGTATACTCATACCACTGCACTGCCCAAGGGTCATCGGCAAAACCATTGCCCAATACCAACCACGGGAACGATAAGGCCGGAGCCTGAGTGTATAGGTATTCGCCTGCAATCCATGCAGTTATAAAGGTGACATACGCCAAAGCCTTTGGCGCGTGCTTCGATACGACATGATAAGCCATAAAGGCCATTAAGCTCCACCAAGTGGATACTATTGTTGCTGCGATAGGGCCTGCAGGTGTTGCATTCCATACCCACCATATCGTGGCGATATTCCACCCTATAAATGTCAATGCCGCCCAGCCCATCATTGCGAATGTCTCTCTCCAGCTGCCGCCATATTGAGCACTTACCAACAACAATGGTAATAATCCCACAAACAAAGTGATGCAACTTGCACCCTCCCAAGGTAT
>JAFZDR010000161.1 GCA_017561105.1 Alistipes sp.
GTTGTCGTTGTGGCTGATGGGTGGCGACGAAAATGTTGCAGCCTACTTCTACGGTCGCATTTGGGCTGTCCCTGCAGGCATACTTCTCTTCGGACTTTACGGCTGGTTTATCGGCATGCAGAATGGTGTTATTCCGATGGCGGTATCTATCACCGTAAATGGTCTGCATATCCTCTTTGGCTGGTGGTTTGTCTACTCGTTTGACCTCGGCATTGTAGGTATCGCCTACGCATCGGTCGTATCGCAATGGATCGGTCTTATTCTGGCAACCATACTTATCGTTATCTTCTTCCGCAAGACCATGCGCCCTATTGTATTGCGCGAAGTGTTGGATTTTGCCTCAATGAAGCGATTCTTCCAGGTAAACGGCGATATTATCGTTCGTACATTCTGTAACGTAGGCGTTTACACCTTCTTTACCGCCGCTTCAGCACGAATGGGCGATGCTGCAATATTGGCCGTAAACAGCGTGCTGATGCAGTTGCTGATGCTCTTCTCCTATATGAACGACGGCTTTGCTTATGCTGCCGAGGCTATGACTGGTCGCTTTATCGGAGCAAAGGATTTGCCATCATTGAAGAAGTGTTTGCGCTATTGTGTTGTATGGACATTTGCCACAGCGGCTATCGCCATTGCACTCTACCTCGCAGGCTGGAAGGAGCTTTTTACCGCCTTTCTTGGTAGCGGTACAGAGGCTGAGCTTGCCAATGTGTTGGCTGTAGCAAAGCGATATATAGGTTGGATTGTCGTAATTCCACTCTTCGCTGCGTTGCCGTTTATGCTCGACGGAGTCTATGCAGGAGCAACTCTTACACGAGCAATGCGCAACTCGATGTTGGGAGCAACGATCATCTTCTTCGGAGTATACTATGCACTTCTGCCACTCATCGGCAACGATGCATTGTGGTTTGCATTTCTACTCTACATCATATTCCGTCTTGTCCTGCAATATTTTATGGCAGACAGATTGCGTGATATTTATCGCCAAATAGAAAAATTGGATTAGCTTTGTACAGTAGCCCTGAAATGTACATTCTAAAAAGCGAATAACAAACTTAATATAGAAAAGAAATGTTGCAGAAATTTTTCGGATTTGATCCGAGCAAATCGACAGTAAAGAAAGAGATTGTGGCGGGTATTACCACCTTCCTTACGATGTCCTACATCTTGGCAGTAAACCCAAACATCTTCAAGGAACTTCCTGGTATGCCAGAGGGTGCAGTATTTACCTCTACCGCCTTGGCGGCTATTATTGGCTGTCTTGCGATGGCATTTATCGGCAAACTCCCATTCGGACTCGCTCCAGGTATGGGTCTTAATGCCTTCTTTGTCTATGGTGTATGCATCGGTATGGGCTATTCGTGGCAGTTCGCTCTTACTGCGGTATTGCTCGAAGGAATTATATTTATCTTGCTTACTATTACAAATGTGCGCGAGGCGATTGTAAATGCCATACCGACAACTCTCCGTAATGCTATCGGTGCAGGCATTGGTCTATTTATTGCCTTTATCGGTTTGAGTAGTGCAGGCGTTGTTGAGAACAATGACGCAACATTGGTTTCATTGGGCGATATTACTTCGGGCGCACCTCTGTTGGCTCTTATTGGTTTGATTATCACAGGCTACATGTATATGCGTGATGTACCAGGCGCAATACTTATCGGCATCCTCATCACGATGCTCATTGGCATCCCAATGGGTGTAACCGAATTCAAAGGCTTGGTGTCGCACCCAGAATCTATCAAACCAATCTTCTGCCAATTCCAATTCGATAAAATTTGGTCACTCGATATGCTTGTAATTGTATTTACCTTCCTCTTTATCGATATGTTCGACACCGTAGGTACTCTCGTGGGAGTATGCACCAAGTCGAATATGATTGATAAGGACGGTAATGTCTATCGCATTAAGCAGGCGTTTATGGCGGATGCTATCGCAACAACTGCGGGTGCAATGCTTGGAACATCGACCACTACAACCTATGTGGAGAGTGCAGCGGGTGTTGCACAAGGTGGCCGTTCGGGAATTACCGCACTTGCAGTGGCTATCTGCTTTGCCGTAGCGTTGTTCTTCTCGCCGTTGTTCCTTTCGATTCCTTCGGCAGCGACAGCTCCTGCACTTATCATCGTGGGTCTGTTGATGATTGAACCTATCACAAAGATTCCTTTCGATGATTTCTCGGAGTCTATCCCAGCATTCGTTTGTATGATAATGATGCCTTTGACATACTCTATTTCGAATGGTATCTTGCTCGGAATGATTGCCTACATAGTGATAAATGTGGTTAATGGTAAGTTCAAGAAGATTACTCCTGTGATGTATATTCTTGCTGTTCTATTTATTTTGAAGTTTATATTTATAAAATAAGATATATGCGAAAGAGAGCAGTTTTGGTGTCTGGTGTAGCCGGATATATCGGTTCGCACACTGCTGTCGAGTAGATTAACGCAGAATTGAATGTTGGCGTTGCCGACAACATATCGAACTCGGATATGTCGAGTGCGATGTGTACCGAGAATCGTTTGGTTATCTATTCAGTGCTAATAATGTTGCTCTTACTCCTAAAAATTTTATAAATCTTTACGCCAAATAGAAAAATTGCCGAACACAATATTAAAATTTCGATTAGAATCGTTATCTTTGCATTATTGAAAAACTCATTCCAAAATGAAACAAAGAGTTACCCTTAACGACAAAACCTTCGAGGTAATGATCCCTGCCGAGGAGATCGACAAAGCAGTTGCAGCAGTTGCGGAGAGATTGAATTCCGACTACGCATCAACCGACAAAGCGCCTATCTTTGTGGGTGTTTTGAATGGCTCGTACATGTTCCTTGCCGACCTCGTTCGTAAGACTACATTCAACAACGAGATTACCTTTGTGCAGATTTCGTCATACGAAGGAACTCAGTCTACAGGTACTATTAAGCAGAAGCTCGGCATTGATTTCGATATCGAGGGCCGCGATGTCATCATCGTGGAGGATATTGTCGAGACCGGTCACAGTATCAACCACATGATCAACTATATAAACTCGCTCAACCCTAACTCGGTAGAGATTTGTACACTCTTCTTCAAGCCTGAGAAGTACCTCTACGAGTTGCCGATTAAGTATCGCGCAATGGAGATTGGCAACGAGTTTATCGTTGGTTACGGACTCGATTACGACCAGCTTGGTCGCAACCTTAAAGATATATACGTTTTAGCTAATGACTAACAACGAGGTATTGGAAGGTGGTCGCAAATTGCCACTCGTAGAGGATTTCTACACCATTCAGGGCGAGGGTTTTCACACCGGAAAACCCGCCTATTTTATTCGCCTTGGTGGTTGCGATGTAGGTTGCGCTTGGTGCGACGCCAAGTACACCTGGAATCCGCGCATGTACCCTCCGACTGCTATTGAAGAGATTGTGGAGCGTGCCGTTGAGTGCGCTGCGCAGTCTATCGTTATTACGGGAGGAGAGCCGCTGCTCTACCCTCTCGATTGTTTGACCAATGCGCTCAAGGAGCGAGGTTTGGCGATATTCCTCGAGACTTCGGGCTCGCACCCATTCTCGGGTCAGTTCGATTGGGTATGCCTCTCGCCAAAGCGTAAGTCGGCACCACTCGAAGAGGCGTATGGTCGAGCTCACGAACTTAAAGTCATCATTCAGAGCGAAGATGACCTTGCCTGGGCCGAGGAGTGCGCATCAAAGGTCAATAAAGAGTGTTTACTCTTCTTGCAGCCCGAGTGGAGTGTGGCTGAGCAGATTATGCCAATGCTTGTGGAGTACGCAAAACGCAATCCGCAATGGAGCATCTCTATTCAGAGCCACAAATATATGAGAATACCTTAATCCTTGCGAGATGAAGATAGGCAAAAAGGTCGGTAAAAATATCGAAAAAACCATCAGCAAAGGCAAGAAGTATGCTTGGCGCATAACTCTTGCTTCTGTTATATTGCTTGGTGTGATA
>JAFZDR010000162.1 GCA_017561105.1 Alistipes sp.
GGGTAAAATGGAGCCTGAGAGTGCCGAGGTACTTGCCGATTGCGAGACCGATGCTATCATCTGCTACTGCTTCGGCAACACCAATGCCAAGCAGGTAGAGGAGCGCGTTGATGCCTTTGTAGAGCGCGTAGCAAAGGCTCATCCTGATAAGGCTATTATCTTTATGCCTCCATATCTCAATGGCGAGTACTCGCTGAACCTCGTAAAGCGCGAGAGCGTACTTGAGAAGAGAGCGGTTATCACTCGCAAGATGACTGCATTGGCCAAGAAATACAAGAACGTCTACTTCCTCAACATCAAGGATGCGTGCGGTACCGACCTCGAGGCGAGCATCGACAACTCGCACCCGAACGATCTCGGTTTCGACCGCATCTTGAAGAGCTACGGCCCTAAGATTGCCAAGATTTTGAAGAAGCACGGCATCCCGACAAACAAAATGCAACGATAAAAAACATCGTATATGAGACGATTTTTCACACTTTTAACACTCCTCTGCGCCATCACCATTTCGGCATCAGCGCAGAATATGAAGTGGGTTAATGCCACCGAGTTGGGCATTCACGGCTACACCAAAAAGAGCGACAAAAGCCCATACTATCGCTTCGACTACACACCATACGAGTGGAATAACAAGACTATCGTAAGCCACGCGAAGAAGTGTACAGGTTTGTACCTCGTATTCAAGACCAACTCATCGCAGATTTCGGCTACCTGGGAGAATAGACCGGGCCGTATGGGCGACAATATGACCGGCATCGTTCAGAAGGGTCTCGACCTCTACATCAAGGAGAATGGCAAGTGGATATATGCCGGAGTAGGTCGTGTTTCGACACTCCCCGAGCAGAGTAAACGCACAAAGACTCTCGTTAAGAATATGGCTGAGGGCGAGAAGGAGTTTTTGCTCTATCTCCCTATATGGTGCGAGTTCTACAACCTCGAAATCGGCGTAGATAGCAACGCTACTATTGAGGGTTTGCCGTCGCCATTCCGTCACAAGGTTATCGTTCACGGCTCGAGCATCACTCACGGAGCATCGGCTTCGCGTGCGGGCTTGACCTACACCGCCCTGCTTTCGCGTAACCTCGGTATCGACTTTGTAAACTTCGGTTTCAGCGGCGAGTGCAAGATGCAACCGCAGTTCCTCGACTTCTTAACAAAGTGCGAGTGCGATGCATTCCTCTTCGACGCATTCTCGAACCCTAACGCACAAGAGATTGGCGAACGACTTGTTGGCTTTGTTGAGGGATTGGTTAAGGCTCATCCGGGCAAGCCGCTTATCTTCTTGCAGTCGCCTATTCTCGAGACTCTCGACACCAAGAAGTACGAGCGTCTGAGCAGCCGTATCGAGCTTTCGCGCAAGATGATGAAAGAACTCTCAAAAAAGTATAAGGATGTCTATTACCTCGAGGTGGAAAATGTTACAGGCGAGAATGGACTTATCGACGGAAGCCACCCTACCGACCTCGGTTTCCACCGCTTCGTGGAGGCTTACCAGCCGAAGATTGCCAAGATTCTCAAAAAATACGGAATTAAATAGTCTACTACTATGAGAAGGTTAATTCTATCGGTTATCACAGCTACATTTGTACTCCTCGGAGCATCGGCACACAACCCAAAGGCGTGGCGCAAGCTCAAGAGCGATGTAAATGTATTTGTAATGAGCGACTCGGGTCGTGAGGGTTGCTACGACCAGCAGCTTATTGCCAACCTTATGGGCGAGATGGCCGCTAAAATCAAGCCGAAATGCGTGCTTGCTACAGGTGATATTCACCACGGCAACGGCGTAAAGAGTGTCAAAGACAACGATTGGGCGCAGAATTTTGCGGATGTTTACACCCATCCGAAGTTGAAGATGGAGTGGCACTCGGCACTCGGCAATCACGAGTATCGAGGTAATACGCAGGCCGTATTCGACTACTCCAAGGTTAGCCCTATTTGGAATACTCCCGATAGATACTACACCAAGGTTATCAAGGCTAAAGGCACAAGCGTTCGCCTGGTTATTATCGACACTACACCTTTGATCGAGAAGTATCGTTCAGGCAACAGATACCCCGATTGCGTCAGTCAGGACAAGGACGAGCAGTTGAAGTGGTTGAAGAAGGTATTGAGCGAGGCGCAGGAGGATTGGGTTATCGTTGCGGGTCACCACCCTATCCACGCCGATACAAAGAAGAACAAGATCGAGCGCACCGACATGCGCAACAGCGTGGACAAGGTTCTCCGCAAGCATAAGAATGTTGCGATGTATATCTGCGGACACATCCACAATTTCCAGCACCTGCGCGACAAGAAGAGCCATATCGACTATATCGTAAACTCGTCGGGCTCGTACAGCCGTAGTGTAAGGATGACCAAGCGCACCATCTATTGCAGTGGCGAACCGGGTTTCTCGGTAATATCTGCCAACGAGAAGGAGCTTCGTCTGCACATGATCGACAAAAACGGAAATGTGCTCCACACCGTACAGCGCAATAAGTAGCATAGGCCGACAAGGCAAAAAACCGCACTCTACACACTCTCGTCTGATGTTTTTCGGGCGAGAGTGTTTTGCTATTCAAGTATTATTTATATCTTTGCACCGCTTTTCGAGTTCTTCGAAAGCGATGTTAGGTTTTATAAATTGAAAAATATGGAATGGTTAAGTAATCTATTCACAAGCCACTCTATCGCAAGTGCAGTGATTATTCTCGCACTTACGATCGCTATAGGTATGATGCTCAACCGAATAAAGTTCGGTTCGGTATCGCTTGGCGTAACATGGGTGCTCTTTGTAGGTATTATTCTTTCACACTTTGGTCTTACCATCGACCACGAGATTTGCCACTTCATCAAGGAGTTTGGTCTGATCTTGTTTGTCTACTCTATCGGTATCCAGGTGGGACCAAGCTTTATCTCTTCGTTGCGTGATGGCGGTATCAAGTTGAATATGTTGGCCATGCTGATTATCTTCTTGGGCTGCGTAATCTGCTACGGAATACATGTTATTACGGGCGAGGACCTCACCACAATGGTCGGTGTATTGTCGGGTGCAGTAACCAACACCCCAGGTTTGGGTGCAGCGCAGAGCGTAGCAGGCGATAAGGCTTCGACCATGGCTACAGCATACGCTGTGGCATATCCGCTCGGTGTTGTAGGTATCATCCTCTCGATGTTGATTATCCGCGGTATCTTCCGCATTAAGATCGACCGCGAGGCGGCAAAGGCTACTCGTTCGGATGCTCCACGCACCGTACGCATCGATGTTCGCGTAACAAACCACGCTGTATTTGGCAAGACTATCGAGGATATCAGCCGTATCACCCGCAGTCAGTTTGTTGTGGCGCGTATCTTCGACCACGAAAACCAGCAGCGCATTGCATCGGGTCAGACCGAGTTGCAGGAGAACGACATCTTGCGTATCGTTGTGAGCAGTCAGGATGTAGATTTGGTGCAGTCGCTTATCGGTGATGTAGTAAAGGTCGATGCTGCCGAGTGGGGCAGCGCATCGTCGCACCTCGAGAAGCGTCGTATCGTGGTTACCAAGCCTGAGCTCAACGGAAAGCACATCGGCGACCTCCATATCCGCGAGAACTACCATGTAACCATCACCCGCGTGGTGCGTGCAGGTATCGAGCTCGTTGCAACCTACGAGTTGCGCTTGCAGATGGGCGATGTTGTAGTAGTTGTGGGTCGCGCCAACGACCTCGACCAGGTTTCGACAATCCTCGGTAACTCGGTTAAGCGTCTTGACCGTCCAAACCTTACCCCTATATTTATCGGTATGTTCCTCGGAGTATTGCTCGGCTCTATTCCGATTGCTATTCCGGGTGTTCCGCAGGCTGTAAAGCTCGGTTTGGCAGGTGGTCCGCTTATCGTGGCTATCCTCTTGGCTAAGTACGGTCCGAAGTATAAGCTCAACACCTTTACTACAAACTCGGCAAATATGATGATTCGCGAGATCGGTATCTCACTCTTTCTCGCAGCCGTTGGTTTGGGTGCTGGCGAGGGCTTTGTCGATGCTATCGCAAACGGAGGTTACTGGTGGATATTGTTCGGTGTGGCAATCACAATGTTGCCGCTCCTTATCGTAGGTATCATCGCTCGCAAGGGCATGAAGATGGACTACTTCTCGATTATGGGACTTCTTTCGGGTGCGATGACCGATCCTCCGGCATTGGCCTACGCAAACACCGTAGCGACAAACGACCGCGCAGCCGTAGCCTACGCAACAGTCTATCCGCTGACGATGTTCCTTCGAATTTTCACGGCACAGATTTTGGCACTGATAGCTCTCAGCTAAAAGACGAGAGATGAAAGACGAGAGAAAATTTATTTCTTTCGTCTTTCTCTTTTATTAGAAAAAATTTCTTACCTTTGGTAGGATAATAGCAAAACCTTAAAACTACATATACTATGTTCAACGAAAATCAGATTCACGAGATTGAGGCTCACGGCTTGACAGTAGCTCAGGTTGAGGCACAGATTGAGGCATTTAAGCGCGGATTTCCATCGCTCGAAGTTGTAAAGGCTGCATCGCCCGAAGATGGTATCACCTGCCTTTCGGAGGAGGAGTGCGCAGAGGCGGTAAAGTTCTACGAGGGCGTTGCCGACGAGCTCGAGGTTGTTAAGTTCGTACCCGCATCGGGTGCTGCAACCCGTATGTTCAAGGAGTTGTTCGAGTTTGTGAACGACGACAAGCGCGGTAAGGGTATCGATACGCTCCTCGAGAATATCGAGAAGTTCGCCTTCTACGAGGAGTTGAAGGCTACAGGCGTAGATTTCACCAATGACAAGGCTGTCGTTTCGGCAATCATTAAGGAGGGTCTTAACTACGGAGCAAAACCAAAGGGCTTGGTAACCTTCCACAGCTACGAGGATGGTGCTCGCAAGGCTATCGAGGAGCACTTGATGGAGGGCGCACAGTATGGCGCATCGAAGGGCATTTCGCGACTTCACTTCACCGTATCACCCGAGCATAAGGCTGCATTCAAGGCGTTGCTCGACGAGCGCGTGGCATACTACGAGGCTAAGTTCGGCATCAAGTACGACATCTCCTTCTCGGAGCAGAAGCCTTCGACCGACACTATCGCCGTAAACCCCGACAACACTCCGTTCCTCACAGACGAGGGTAAGTTGTTGTTCCGTCCTGCAGGCCATGGAGCATTGCTCTCGAACTTGAACGATATCGATGCCGATATTATCTTCGTGAAGAATATCGACAATGTTACAACCGACGCACTTCGCGACAACACTATTCGCTACAAGAAGGCGTTGGCCGGCATACTGTTGGCTACTCAGTTGCAGGCGTATGTACGCTTGCTGGCCCTTAAAGATGGAACAGCCGACTTGGCAGAGGTTGCCGAGTTTGTCGAGAAGAAGCTCTGCACTAAGCTCCCTGCCGAGTACGATGCTGAGCTCTTGACAGCTCTGCTCGATCGTCCTATCCGCGTTTGCGGTATGGTACGCAACGAGGGCGAGCCCGGTGGTGGTCCGTTCTGGGTTAAGAATGAGGATGGCACACAGTCGTTGCAGATTGCCGAGTCGAGCCAGATCTCGGCCGAGGATATGCCTTTGATGAAGGAGGCAACCCACTTCAACCCGGTTGATTTGGTTTGCGGCGTACGCAGAGCCGACGGTTCGAAGTTCGATTTAATGGGCTACACCGACCCTAAGACAGGTTTCATTTCGTCGAAGTCGAGCGGTGGTCGCGAGCTCCGCGCTCAGGAGTTACCGGGTTTGTGGAATGGCGCAATGGCGAAGTGGAACAC
Source organism: Alistipes sp. (assembly GCA_017561105.1). Classification (GTDB taxonomy): domain Bacteria; phylum Bacteroidota; class Bacteroidia; order Bacteroidales; family Rikenellaceae; genus Alistipes. The sequence continues at coordinate 5,751 of JAFZDR010000162.1, forward strand.
AATCTTTGTGGATGTACCTATCTCGACATTCTCGCCGGTAAAGGTCGTGCAGGATTTGCTCCGCCCACAGCACCAATAGTCTAATCACAAAGTATAGATATATGAAGAGATTTATTTCATTTTTCGCCCTTGCAATGGTGGTAACCATAGCCACTGCGCAGGAGTTGATTCCAACTCCCGTAGAGGTGTCGTACAAGGGCAAGAAGAAGGTTAAGATTGAGAGTGTCGATGCCAAGGTCGATGCTTCGCTCAACCTCCCTAAGGAGGGTTACACACTCGAGATCAAGGGCACTACAGCCGTACTCCGCGCTAAGACCGCACAGGGCTTGGTATGGGCAAAGGCTACCCTTGCTCAACTCCACGACAACGAGGGTTTGGTGCGTGTAGCAAAGATTAAGGACTACCCTGCATTCCCTATTCGCGGTTTCATGCACGACACTGGTCGTAACTTCCGCTCGGTGGAGAATCTCAAGAAGGATATAGACCTCTTCTCTGCCTACAAGCTAAATGTGTTCCATTGGCACCTGACCGACAACCCTGCTTGGCGTATCGAGAGCCGTTGCTATCCGCAGCTCAACGACCCTAAGTATTGCCCTGCAGAGCGTAATCCGGGCAAGTTCTACACCTACGACGAAATTCGCGAGGTTATCAAGTATGCCAAGGAGCGAGGTGTAATGATTATTCCGGAGCTTGATATTCCGGGACACAGCCAATACTTCTGGACCATCTTCGGTGTATATATGGAGAGTGAGAAGGGTATGAAGATTCTCGACAAGCTCTTTGCCGAGTTCTTCGCCGAGATTCCGGCTGAGGATTGCCCTTATATCCACCTCGGTTCGGACGAGGTGCGTCGCAAGATGAAGGATGCCGAGGGTTTTGTTCGCAAGTACGAGCAACTTTTGGCTAAGCACAACCGCATCCCTATCGTTTGGGATCCGGGAATTAAGCCATCATCGACTACCGTTTGTCAGATTTGGAACGAGGCGATCAAGAATAGCATTGCCGAGAATAAGGACTACAAGAACCCTTACCTCGACTCTTATATGGGTTACCTCAACCACAGCAACCCTGTGAATAACATGCACCGCCACTTCCTCCACCAGATGTGTACTACCGACAAGGGCTCGGAGCGTGCATTGGGTGCAATTCTCTGCTTGTGGAACGATGTACGCCTTGCGTCGGAGGAGCAGCTCTTCCCAATCAACGGCATGCCTATCGTAATGCTCCCTTATGCCGAGCGTGCATGGGTAGGAGGCAAGGGCTACGGTCTAACCTACGATATGCTCGTTCCGGGACCTGAGAATCAGGGACACAACGACCTTGTAGAGTTCGAGAAGAAGCTCATCTACCATCGCGACAACAACCTCCGCGATTGGGATGTTCGTTGGGTAGCTAACGCCCATATTCCTTGGCAGGTAACTATCCCTGCACCACAAGGCACAAAGATGGAGGATATGCAGTGGACAAAGGCCTATGGCGGCTCGGTAAATCTCTACGCACTCGGTAAGTCGCACGGCGTAAAGCAGAGTGAGAAGATGATTGCCTACCTCAAGACCGAGATCCACTCGGAGGAGGATCGCGAGATTTGCGCCTGGGTATCGCTCGAGACACCTTCGCGCTCGACTCGTCGCTCGGCAGGTATTGGCGAGCAGGGCGAGTGGGAAACAGGCGGCAAGGTTACTATCAATGGTGAACCTGTGGCACCACCTGTAGCATGGCAGGAGCCGGGTATGTACTCATACCACTTCAGCACCTACAAATATCCCGATATTCAGAACTTGCCTTGGACAAACGAGCAGTTGTTCTGGATGCGCGAGCCTGCAAAGATTAAGTTGAAGAAGGGTTGGAACACCCTCCTTATCGAGGCTCCACTCCACTACAAAACTCCGTTCTGGTACGCATCGTTCTCACCTGTCGAGGTGGGCACCGATGGCCGCTGGACCGAGGTCAAGGGCTTGCAGTACCGATA
>JAFZDR010000163.1 GCA_017561105.1 Alistipes sp.
AGCCCTCGCTAAAGTCGAAAACCAGGTCGTAGTATGGCGGTATAACAAACTCTCCGCGCACCGCATAACCCCAATAACCACCGCTATACTCCACCGAAAGCTCATCCAAATTCTCTACCTCGCGAACTTTCATCTCCAAAAGTTGCTTTAACTGCGGTAACGCAGGGCAAGAGGAGCGCAGCAGTCGGGCAATACGATAGTGGCGCACATCGCCCGCCTCGGCAAACAGCTTTTCGATGCGGTCCAGCTCCTCGTCTTCACCCGCCACCGCCAAGTGGGGCGTAATAAGCAGATGGTCGCTATCAGACAACGACCTTCCTATCCTTTTATCGAACGACATTGCAGCCAACGCAGTAACAATCAGCGCAATCGGATAGTCATCAATGCTCTTATCGAAAACGGTGGCAGTGCGTTGCGGGTGTTGATATTGGCGCGTTCCTCTCTCCACACAATCATCAAGAGAAAATCCGGGACGATACATCGCATCAAAGTCTATAAGGTGCAGGCCTCTCTTTCCAAGGATTATATTTTCGGGTTTCAAATCGCCATGCGCCCACGGCTCGTTCAACAGAGCCACGGCAAACTCCTCGAACATACGGGATAGTGCAGCCATTTTGTGGGGCTCACCGCAAATCTTCTCTATTTTGCTCTGCAAGGTTTCGCCCTCGTGCCACTCACACAGCACCACATCGGCCAGATGCGAAGATGAATCCAACGAACCGACAAGCAGTTCGTTCGGATAGTAGCGTTCGCCATATATGGCTTTGAGATTGCGATGTGGACGCATATATACCCTCAAGGCGGAATGGACCTCGCCATCCATAACCTCGAAGGTGATCACCGAATTGCCAACCCTGCAACGCGGCACACCCGCATCATCGCATAACGGATATACATGTCGAAAACTAAGGGTGCGTGACATCTTATCAAGATGCAGCACCGATAGCATATATTGTGAAATGGAGTGTATCAAGACATCAAGTTGCGCAAAGAGGCCAACTCGCGATTGCCTACTCGTCCAAACGAATGATATTTGCTCCGATAGCGTTCAAACGACCCTCGATATCACGGTAACCACGGTCGATTTGATCGATATTCTGAATTGTGCTGACACCGTCGGCACTCATCGCAGCAATCAACAACGAAACTCCGGCACGAATATCGGGCGAAGACATCTTGGCTGCACGCAACTGGTGCTGGTGGTCCTGACCGATAACGGCTGCACGGTGAGGATCGCAGAGTATAATCTGCGCACCCATATCTATAAGCTTATCCACGAAGAACAGACGGCTCTCGAACATCTTCTGGTGAATCAGAACGGTACCCTTAGCCTGTGTTGCCACAACGAGGAAGATAGACAACAAGTCCGGAGTCAAACCCGGCCACGGAGCATCGGCAATGGTCATAATCGAGCCGTCGATAAAGCTCTCGATACTGTAGTGATCCTGCTGTGGAATATAGAGATCGTCGCCTCGGCGCTCCATGGCGATACCGAGTCGCGCAAACTGTGCCGGAATAATTCCGAGATTTTCAAACGAAACGCCCTTGATAGTGAGCTCTGAGCGGTTCATCGCTGCCATACCGATAAAGCTACCCACCTCAATCATATCCGGTAACATCGTGTGTGTAGTGCCACCGAGCGACTCCACGCCCTCAATCTCGAGGAGGTTCGAGCCTACACCCGAAATCTTTGCACCCATGCGGTTGAGCATCTTGCACAACTGCTGCAGATATGGCTCGCAAGCGGCATTGTAGATGGTTGTTTTGCCCTTGGCAAGCACAGCGGCCATAACGATATTGGCAGTACCGGTCACCGAAGCCTCGTCGAGCAACATATAGCAACCTTTCAACTCCTTGGCCTTAACGGTGAAGAACGACTCGGCAGCGTCGAAATCGAACTCTGCACCGAGCTTCTGGAAGCCGATAAAGTGGGTGTCAAGACGGCGGCGACCAATCTTATCGCCACCCGGCTTTGGAATATATCCCACGCCGAAACGCGCCAAGAGCGGACCGACAATCATCACCGAGCCGCGCAAACGAGCGCAACGATTGCGATAGTCGTCGCTGGCAAGGTAATCAAGATTTATATCCTTGGCACAGAACGAGTAGCAATCCTCCGACAGACGCTCAACCTTCACACCCATAGCCTGCAAGAGGTCTATAAGCTGAATAATATCGAGAATCTGAGGGATGTTGTCCACCACCACCTTCTCCTCGGTAAGGAGTGTAGCGCAAAGAATTTGCAACGCCTCGTTTTTCGCACCCTGCGGTTTAATCTCGCCCGATAGACGGCGACCACCTTCAACCTTGAAAATTGCCATAATATCCGAATTTTTATCAAAGATAATACTTTTTGCCGAAAAAGTCAATAATTGAGGTGCGAAGTTTGCAAAATTTACGGGAGTAAATGCTACGCTGAAGTCGCACAAAGGCAACAAAAAGGCTGTCCGACGAAAATCGGACAGCCTATATTTATGTAAATTATACTACTTGAGCTTCTCGAGCAACCACTTGTTGCGCTGCTGATCCATCTCCTCATAAACATAGTGACCAATCTCGTTAAGGATATGCAACTCCTTAGCTGTTGGCACCATATTATATGCCGAGAACATAGATGTAGGACAGCATGTTGTATCGTTGTAACCGAGAGCAACCTTCACCGGTACGCGGGTCTTGCGTGCGAAGTTTACGATATCGTAATACTTCAAAGTCTGCATAACGCCCTCGTTGCGGAGGTTGTCATCCGAACTTGTGCGGAAGAGGTGAGGCCAACCTGCACTACGCTTGTGGAGGTAACCTGTCAAATCGGCAAGAGCAGGATAGTATGCATAGAGGTACTTAACCTTAGGGTTAAGGTATGCTGTGGTGAACGACAAAGCACCACCCTGGCTGCCGCCGCAAACTGCGATGCGCTCAGCATCTACAAACTCGAGGCCTGCAAGAACATCTACAGCGCGTGCGCAACCGAGATATACACGCTTGTAGTAATACTTATCGCGATCCTGAATGTTGAAGCGGTTGTAGTTCTTCAATGCGCCATACTTCAAGTTGCTGTATACATCACCCGGCATGTCGATAGGAATACCGTGAATACCTATTACGAGTGTTACAACGCTCTTCAAGTCTGCCAAGTTCTTCTCTACATCGTATGTGCGAACATTTGCTCCGGGCACCTTCAACACTGCAGGGTGCTTACCAGGCTTGGTAGGTACGGTCATAATGCCGTAGATATAGTCGGCAGCTCCATTGCGGAACTTTACATTGTACACATTGTAGTAGTGAGTACACTTCTCGGGCTTGAGAGTCAAAACAGGCTCCAACGGAATCTTTGCACTCTCGGCCAAAGCCTTCTGCCAGAACTCGTCGAAGTCGGCCGGCATCTCAACGGTTGGCTGAATCTTCTCAGGCTCGAAACCTGCAGTAGCCAAACCGCGGTATGTGTTGCCTGCATCCTCAACATAGACCTTGCAGCGCAAGAATCCCGGAACCTTCATTGTGCCGAGCTTAATCTCGCCCTCACCCGCCTTCAATACCATGGAACCCTTCTTGTGGGCAGGCATATTATCCTCCGAGATCTCATACTTGATCTTCACATTCTGCATTGGGGTGTGGTGCTTCAACGCCAATACCTTGAATACGGGCTGCTCACCACACTTATAGTTCCAATCGAGGTGATCCGGTGTAACGATAACCTTAACAGCTCTGTCGCTTGGAGTCGCCGCAGTGGCAACATCGCCCACAAATGCATTGAGTGCAAAGAGGGCACATAAAACAAAGAGTAATTTTTTCATACGATTATATATTTTTGAGTTTAAATCTGTACGAAGATACAAAAAAAGCTTGGAAATTCTGCGCAAAGTGCCATATTTTTTCAAAAAGTAGTATCTTTGCAGCGCAGATTCGGTTCATCGCTGCCTCGCAAGAGGGGGAGGAAAGTCCGAGCAACACAGAGCACCGTGCAAGTTAACGGCTTGATGTTCGAGAGGGTATAGTAGCGTAACAGAGAATGACCGCCGCGAGTTTCGGCTCGGGGTAAGGGTGAAAAGGCGGGGTAAGAGCCCACCGCGAGGGCAGCAATGTCGCTCGGCAGTACGCCTCACGGGTTGCAAGGTCATGTATATCGGCAATTAAGGGTTGCTCGCCCAATGCCGAGGGGTAGACCGCACGAGGCGGCAAGTGATTGTCGCCCTAGATAAATGATGGACTAAAACAGAACTCGGCTTATGGGGTCTGCAATTAAGGGAAGGCTTTGCTAATAGTGCAAGCCTTCTTCTTTTTGGTAGGTGACTCCTCCCATAAGCCGAGACATATGTTACCCACCCCCAAAATCCCCCTCCTGTGAGGGGGACTTACTTATGGAATCTGCTACCATATCCCTATGCCTGACGGTGTAGGGATTTTGTTTTGGTTGTGGTAAAACGGTCGGTCTTACGAAATTCCATAAGCCGAATAGTGTGTTACCTATCCCCCAAACCCCCTTTCTGTAAAGGGGGCTTACTTATGGAATCTGCAATTAAGGGAAGGCTTTGCTAATGGTGCAAGCCTTCTTCTTTTTGGAATGTATGCCATTGTCGTTTTCCACTCAAACAAAAAAATCGGACTGTTTTCACAGCCCGATTATTCGATATCCTGAGTCATTGACTACTTGATACGCTCGTAATACTCGCGAGTGCGGGTATCAACGCGGATCTTGTCACCAGTGTTGATGAACAAAGGTACCTTGATAGTTGCACCGGTGTTTACGGTTGCAGGCTTCAACGAGTTAGTCGAAGCTGTATCACCCTTGATACCTGGCTCAGTGTAAGTAACCTCCATATCTACGATTGGTGGCAACTCTGCTGCCAAAACGATATCCTTATCGGTGTGGTACATAACCTCAACGATCTGGCCATCAGCCATGAGGTCATAGTTCTCGATGAGCTTCTTCTCGATGTTGATCTCCTCGAAAGTCTCAGTGTGCATGAAGTGTGCACCGAGGTCATCCTCGTAAGTGAACTGGTAAGGACGACGCTCAACGCGTACCTGCTCGATCTTGATACCTACCGACGAGAAGGTATTCTCGAGAACGCGACCGTTCTCCAAGTTCTTGAGCTTCGAACGAACAAATGCAGGACCCTTGCCTGGCTTGCAGTGCTGGAAATCGACAACAATAAAAGTCTTGCCATCCATCTCGATGCACATACCGATTTTGATATCAGCTGCTGTAATTGTCATAGTTGTATATTTTTATGTATTAGAAATTTCCGGGTGCAAAAGTATAAAAAACTTTACAAACTAACAAATAATAGCTCAATAGCATCAACTTAGTTCTGATTATGGCGGTCAAAACGCCCCTATTCGGAGAGTCTGTTGTGCCCGAAAAAGTTGTTGAACCCTATTTGTACTATCGCCAGCCTCGAGTAAGCTCCACATTCGCAATAGTAGCCGCACCCTCCGAGGTGTAGAGCTCAATGCGGTTATACACCTCCGCAGGGAAGACCAAATTCGAGACCGCAGCAACATCGGTAAAGCACTCCACCGAGGCTCTATCCACGATAATGGTGAGCGACTGCTGCTCCGCTGCCGACATCGGCGCAACCGAAATCGACGGGAATAGTTCGTTGAAATCGACTTGACCCGAAGCACGCCTATCGACCCTAAATTCACGATTCGTCTTATCGAAGCAGATATCGACATATTCACCCACATCATTCGACAAACGAACGCCACATACATCATCCATCTTTGCGATATCCAACTTGAGCCTGTATGCGCCTTCAACACTCTTGAGGGTAGCCAAATCGTACTTGCCATTTATAGTGGCGTTGCCATATTGTTGCTTATGGCGGAAGTAGGAATCATACTCTCTTGCAGGGGTTGTAACAAGCTTTGCTTTGCCCTCAAACTCAATTAGTTGCAATTCATAGGCGAGGCTCATCCAACTGCGATAGCCTACGGTTGGATACTTCTCTTTTGAGCAGCATTTCCAATTATTCTGCCACGCCACCGCCACTACCCTGCCATCGGGCACATTGCTCCAGGTAACGGTTGCGTAGTTATCCCTACCATAATTGACCCAATCGGTATAGGACTCGGGGGTATCACACTTGAAGGTATGACCATCGAAATCTCCCACGAAATACTGCACCGACGAGCCGTGCTCGGCACTCTTGGTAATTGAGCAGAGAAGCACCCACTTTGTGCCATCTTTATAAGGCAGCTCTATAAGATCGGGGCACTCCCACACATCGAAATGGCAGCCATATTCATCACCAAAACGGCTCTCGAACTCCCACTCTTTGAGATTGCTCGAAGAGTAGAACTCCATGGCCTGACCGCATGCCAACGACATAATCCAACGCGAGGTTGGCTCGTGCCAAAAGATCTTCGGATCACGGAAATTGCGTCTTTGGCTCGGCAACACAGGATTTCCCTCGTACTTCGTAAATGTTCGACCATTGTCGTGGCTGTACGAAATGGATTGCTGCTGAACCTTTATAGATTTATCTCTACTTCTATACGATGAGGTGTATATTGCTACCATCGCATCCTTACCAAACCCTGCAGTGTTCGCCTTGTCGATAACTGCACTACCCGAGTATATCGCGCCCAACGAATCGGGATACATCACCGTAGGCAGTTGTTTCCACTCCACCAAATCTCTACTCACGGCGTGTCCCCACGACATATTGCCCCAACGAGTGCCGAGTGGATTATATTGGAAGAAGAGGTGCCACTCTCCATTGTGCCACACCATTCCGTTAGGGTCGTTAATCCAACCCAATTCAGGCGTAAAGTGTATCGTCTGGCGGAAATCCTCAATCTTCGGGTTTGGATTTTTTCCCATCTTCAAGTTGTTCCACGCAACAATACCCAACTTGCACTCGCTAAACTTTATGGTTTTTGCCCCTTTGTAGAGGTGCAGAGGCATATATGTTTCGACCCTATCGGAGGCAAGACGCACGGTCATAGGCACAGTGTACAGCGAACTACCTTCGACCTCCATATATGACTCTTTGGCGCTATTCTCGATAGGAATCCATAGAGTTTGACGCTTCGCCTTACGGAGCGTTAGCACAACCTTATCACCCTGCTGTTGCACCGAAAAAGGCTCACCGCATGCCGTCATCGCAGCGACCGCCACAACAAAAAATATGAGGAAACAGACTCTTTTCATTGTTGTCTTGATTTGATTTATAACTACTCTTCGTAGGGTGGCATGGCGCCTGCATTCTTGCAAACAAAAGCTGCCACTTCGACCGCTTTGCGATGTACCTCGCAAATCTTCTTGCCCTGCAACAATCCTACGCATAACGCGGCCGTAAACGAATCTCCGGCACCAACCGTATCGACCACCTCTACCTTAGGTGTTTCGAGTTGAGAGATTTCGTCTTTGGTAACGATGATACTTCCCTTTTCACCGCAAGTTACAACCACCATTTTAAGCCCGTATCGCTCAATCAACGCTCGCGCTCCGACCTCAAAATCGTCGGCCGAGAAGTCTAACATTGGGGCGATAGTAAAAAACTCCTCATCGTTGATTTTTAGTATATTACAACGATTGAGCGAAGCTTCGATAAGCTCCTTCGAGTAGTAATTTTGTCGAA
>JAFZDR010000164.1 GCA_017561105.1 Alistipes sp.
TATCGCACCCGGAAAGAGTACCGAGCTGCGAAGTGTCAATATAGGCAATACCTCAGGTAGCTGCACCTCCTCGACAACATCATCATCGCCACCCGCAACAATAGGGATGACATGGTGCTTCTGGTCGAGGATATCGGGCGAGAGGCCCAAATCGTCGATGATTGTAATTTCGTTATTATCTTTCTTTCCCATAGTTCTTTTTGAGTTTTCTCTTGTGCGTATTATGCATGCGCTCACGCGAAAAATAGGCGTGCGCACATAGGTATATGCACACATATTATCCGCAAAGATAATACTTTTTTTGAAAAAGAGGTCGGTAAATAGGTTTTCTTTCTCCTTTTTTGTATATTTGTGCGTAAACTTATATTATTTGATCATTATGAAACAGATTGTATCGTTGCTTGCGTTGTGCATAACAGCGTTATTGTCGGTATGGCTCGTAACCGAGTCGCAGAAGCAGAGTAGTGTGATTGATGCCATCGAGGCACGTCGCAGCATCAGAGCCTACAAGGATGTTCCCGTGGAGCGTGAAAAGTTGCAAATTCTTGCCGAGTGCGGAGTAAAGGCTCCGAGTGCGATGAACAAGCAGGAGTGGGAGCTTCGCATCGTCGATTCGAAGGAGTGGATTGATGGTTGCACTGCCACATATTTGAAGGCTGTTGAGGGTACCGATAAGGCAAAATATATGCTCACTCCGACCTTCAAAAATATCTTCCGAAACGCTTCTGCCGTGATTTTTGTAGCGGCTCCCGAAGGTCGCTTCTCGGGTGTTAATCTCGGAATGCTCGGCGAGAATATAATGCTGGCAGCCACAGAGTTAGGCTTGGGAACTTGTTGCCTTGGCAGCGTGCAGATGACCTTTGCCGAGCCTGCTATGGCGGAGTATCTCGCATCGCTCGGATTCTCTGACGGATACCAGCTTAGCTACGCATTGGCTGTAGGTTATCCCGACGAGTCGCCCGAGGCTAAACCGCGCGATATGTCGAAGATTAAATTCGTGGAGTAGAGGTGCTCCGAAAATAGTAAAAGAGGCTCGTCTTTGCGAGCCTCTTTTTATTGTTTTACAATATACTTATTCGGTATATTTCAATGTAGGAAACAACTGCTGCATCTGGGCAGTTACGCCTGCATGAGTAGCACTCTCGCTCAGGATGAGAATGATGTTGTTATCGCCCGCAACGGTGCCGATAATATCGTCCGATTTGCGGTTGTCGATAATCACCGAAATGGCGCTTGCATAACCCGATTTGGTGGCGATAACGGCGATGTTGTGCGAGAACTTTATGCTCAATACGGCATCGGTGATATTGATGCTGTTGCTCACAACCTCAGCGCCCAATCTCTCGCTGAGAATGTAGATATAGCCCTTGTCGGGATGAGAGATTTTCGATATGTTGATCTCCTTGAAATCTCGCGATAGTGTACTCTGTGTAGCACGCACGCCGTGGTCTGCAAGTCGCTTGATTAAATCCTCCTGAGAACTGATCTGTTCGCTACCAATAATTTTCTTAATAAGATTTAATCTTTCTATCTTATTTTTCATGGGTTAAAATGTGTTTGTTTAATTTGTGTATGCAAAGATATGAATTTTTTACCAATCAACGAATAATTTGTCAGAAAAATGAAAAAAGATTATCTTTGTCGTGTGAAAAGATTTATTAACCAATAACATTTATTCCATGAAAAGAATTATTTTAGGTTGTTTTATGCTCTGCGCCCTTGCCTTTACAGCATCAGCGCAGTACAAGGTTACTCAGGAGCATAAGGATCGCGCGGCTGAGGTTGTCAAGAAGATGACTCTCGAGGAGAAGATCGACTACATCGGTGGACACGCATCGTGGTATGTTCGTGCTATCGACCGTCTTGGCTTGCCGGCAGTGCGTATGGCCGATGGTCCGCAGGGCGTGCGTAACAACACAAAGAGTACCCTCTATCCAAGTGGTGTGGCAGCGGCTGCAACTTGGGATACCGAGCTTATCGAGCAGATGGGTGTTTCGCTTGGTAAGGACTCGCGTGCGCGCGGCGTACATATCTTACTTGGTCCGGGTGCCAATATCTATCGTTCACCTCTTTGCGGTCGTAACTTCGAGTATTTCGGTGAGGATCCATTCCTCGCAGGTGAGATCGCTACAGCCTACATCAAGGGTGTGCAGAGCATGGGCGTAATGGCTTGTATCAAGCACTTTGCTGGTAATAACCAGGAGTGGGCTCGCCACAGCGTTTCGACCGATGTTGATGAGCGTACACTCAACGAGATCTACTTCCCTGCTTTCGAGAAGGCAGTAAAGAAGGGTGGCGTTGCTACAATTATGACTTCGTACAACCTCCTCAATGGCGTTCACGCATCGGAGGATAAGTATCTCAACCAGGATGTGTTGCGTGGTCAGTGGGGCTTTGACGGCTTCGTTATGTCGGACTGGGTATCGTGCTACTCGCCGGTAAATGTTGCTCGTTGGGGTGTCGATCTGGAGATGCCTTATGCTAAGTGTCTTAAGCCTGAGCTTATCAAGAAGTTGGTTGAGCAGGGTGTAATCGACGAGCGTGCTCTCGACCAGAAGTGTCAGAATATCATCCAGACAATCTTTGCTTTTGAGTTCGACAAGCGCGAGCAGCTCGATAAGAGCCTCCCTGAGAACAACCCGGAGTGCGATGCTGTAGCTCACAAGCTCTCGCAGTCGGCTATCGTAATGCTCAAGAATGACGGCTTCCTCCCATTCAAGAAGGGTAAGGTTGTAGTTTGCGGTCCTAATGCCGATAAGATTGTAACAGGTGGTGGTAGTGGTTTCGTAACTCCGCTCCTCTCTTGCTCGGTAGCTGAGGCTATGAAGAGTATTGATAAGAAGATTAAGAGCACATTCGTGTCGATGACTGCTAATCGCAAGCCACTTCCGGGTGTTGTTTATGCCGACAAGGAGATGACGAAGGTGGGTGTTGCAGCTGAGTATTACCGCAATGCTGAGCTCGAGGGTAAGCCAGCTTTCAGTTTTATCTCGGATAAGGTTGGTATCGACGAGAATAAGTTTGGTGCGCACAACGATATGACAAATGTATCGACTCGTCACACATTCTACTACAAGCCTGTGGTTGATGAGAGCTACCACTTCTATGTAAATACTAACGATGGTTACCGTTGCTACATAAATGACAAGATGGTAATGCGTAATCGTTGGCATAAGGATAGCAGCCAGGAGGGTTATATGATGCTCGATATGAAGGCCGGTGAGGTTTACAAGTTCGAGCTTCAGCACCAGAACCTCGGTGGTTCGATCTATGCCGAGATGGCATTTGAACCTCCATTCGTAGATGAGACGGCAAATGCTGAGGTTTATAAGAATGCAGATTGTATTGTAGTATGCCTTGGTCACAATAACCGCACTGAGAAGGAGAACCATGACCGTACTTTCGAGCTCCCACGCGGACAGGTTGATTACTTGAAGTTTATCCTCAAGCACAATAAGAATGTTGTTGTAGTGCTCAATGGCGGTGGTGCTATCGAGATGGCTTCGTGGATGAACGATGTGAAGGCCGTGTTGATGGCCTGGTATCCTGGTCAGCAGGGAGGTCTTGCAATCTCGGAGATTATCACAGGTAAGATCTCGCCTTCGGGTAAGTTGCCAATCTCTATCGAGGCTAAGTTGGAGGATAACCCATGCTCGGAGAACTATCACGAGAATGTTGACCGTGTACGCTCTAAGGATATCAACCCACATGCGCGTGTAGAGTACCGCGAGGGTATCTTTATGGGCTACCGTGGTTACGAGAAGAA
>JAFZDR010000165.1 GCA_017561105.1 Alistipes sp.
AAGGACCTGCCAACGGGTTACGGAACAGGACCTGCATCTGCAGACCGCTGACCGAGAGTGCCGCACCTGCCAAAATCGCGGTCAAGGCGCGTACAAGGCGGATATCGAGAACAATACTGCGCATCTCTGCCGAGCCTTTGCCAAGCAGAACATTTACCACATCACTAAACGGAATAGAGATAGAGCCGACTGCCACATCCACAACGAAGAGCACCGCACAAAGCAGAGCTAACAGCACAAAAAGTATGGTTGTACGCCCTCTCATTACTGCAGTTTTTTATAGTAATACAACTCCTCTGTAGGAGCCTCGTGGTGCAAAATCTGCACAAGGTCCCTCAAAATCAGGTCGGGGCGCACGGCTCCCGACTCCCAGAAGTCGCTACCACGACTTGGGTTTGTGCGTTTGGTGTTGTTATATATGCGGGCAAACTTCACCGCATCCACACCCATAAAGCGCGGAGCTGCCACCTGCAACTCGGCAAGCGAGTTTATCTGCCCCAAATTCAACCAGAAATCGGCACGCGATGCCAACACTAAAGCCTCCTCCAAAGAGATTGGTTTTGAGGCATTTGTGGTGTTTTGCGGATAGATATACTCTCCATCGGCATCCTCGATCAATCGTACCATATAGCTCTCCTTTGAAGGCATAAACCAGGTGTCGCGATATGGCAGATTGAGCATTACGCGCGGTTTATAGGCAGAACAATGTTGCTTATTACTCAGAGCGTTGTATCGCTCCTCAACACCCTCAAAAAACGCCTTGCCCTGCTCCTCGCAGCCACAAAGGTAGGACAACGCCACCACCCACTCCGCCTTGCCGAGCGGATCGTTCTCGAGGTAGTCGCCTATATATATATAAGGTATAGAGAGTTCGTCGAGCTTAGCCGTAAAACTCTTTGCCTCGCCAGCAACGCCATAGAGCAATACCACATCGGTATTAAGCGACTTTATTCGCTCGAAGTCGAATGCCGAATCGTAGCCCACCTCGGCAATCTTGCCCTCCTCGATAGCCTTGCAGGCCAAAGGTGTCGAGATAAAACGACAGCCCGAGATACCCACAATACGGTCGATGCAACCCACCGCATCGAGCATTGCAACATAGCTCGAGGACATGGCAATCACCCTCTGCATAGGTTTTTCGGGGTCGAAAGGCGTGTGATAGACGACATTCTCTGCGCCCTGCCACGGATTTTTCACGCAGAGCAGCATCTCACCACTCGACCTATCACGCTCAACAGCAAATCCTTTGGCGTAGCGAGGGGTATAGATTGGCTCGGTGTCACGCACAACCTCCTTGTTGCTGCATGCCGAGAACAGTACAACCACAACGAGAGCTGCTATTTGTGCCAATCGTTTCATTTGGAATTGTATTAGAGAGATAAGAGGTGCTTGGCCTGTGCAAGTGCCGCCTCGGTGATTGTATCTCCCGAGAGCATCTTTGCAATCTCCTCCACGCGCTCCTCTGCCGAGAGCGGGCGAATGTGGGTACGGCTCTGCTCCTTGTAGACCTGGAAGTGGCGCGAGCCCTTCGATGCCACCTGTGGCGAATGGGTAATGTCAATTACCTGCATCGACTGCGCCAAGCAACTGATGATGTCACCCACATCGTTCGCGGTACGACCCGAAATACCGGTATCAATCTCATCGAAGATGATTGTAGGCAATGCAAGGTGGCGTGCAAGAGTGGTCTTGAGAGCCAACATCACACGCGAAAGCTCACCGCCCGAAGCAATCTTCTCGATAGCTCGCGGCTCGACCGAAGCATTTGCCGAGAAGAGGAAATCGACCGCATCGGCACCCGAAATAGTCGGTTGGGTAGGTGTTACGGCAATCTTAAACTCGGCATCCGCCATACCTACGGTACGCAAAATCTCGACTACCGACTTCGACAACGCCGGCGAAGCCTTAACTCTCGCATCGTGCAACTTTATGGCGAGTGCTGTTGCCTTGCTCTCGCACTCCGAAACGCGCTGCTCCGCCTCGCGGATAAGTTCGTCGCTATGCTCGATTGCCGAGAGCTGGTCTGTATATCTGTCGCGCAGAGCTATCAACTCTTCGATGCCCTCGGCGCGATGTTTTCTTTGTAGGGTATAGATTAAATCGAGGCGCAAGTTCACTGCATCAAGGCGCTCGGGATTAGCCTCGATACGCTCCAAGTCGTAGGCTGTAGTGGCCGAAATATCCTTTAACTCCACCGCTGCAGAGTGGATGCGCTCGATAAGTTCGCCCGCCGAAGAGTAGTTCTCCGATACGCGGCGCAACGAGTTCTCCGCCTCGCGAAGTGTGGTCAGCACGCCCGTAACCTCCTCGTCCAACGACTGTGTTACGCGCTGCAACGCCTCGCTGATGCTGTCCGCATTCTCGAGGGTTCTGAGCTCCTGCTCCAACTCCTCGACCTCGCCCACGCGAAGATTTGCTCCACGCAACTCCTCCGCCTGATGACGCAACCAATCCTCCTCGTCGGCATTGCGCTTGGCTGCCGACTGCAACTCCGCAAGGGCACGCTTTGCCTCCTGCAGTGCGGTGTAGGCCTCGCCATACTCGGCAAGTGTTGCGCCATTGCCCGCCACCGTGTCGATAGCACGAATACGGAACTGCGGCGACGAAAGGATTAAGTTCTGATGTTGTGAGTGGATATCGATAAGGTAGCCACCCAACTGCTTGAGGTCGGTGAGTTGCACCGGCTGATCATTCACAAAGGCACGGCTCTTGCCACTTGGCGAGATTGTGCGACGAATGATAGTCTCGGCATCGTAGTCGATATCCAACTCCTTAAAGGCCTCCTCCAAGCCGAGTCGTGCAATATCGAACTCGCCCTCAACGACACAAGCACGCGAGTTATCCTTGATTGCTGCGCTATCGTTCTTGGCTCCGAGCAACAACGCCAAAGCACCCATCAAGATCGACTTTCCGGCTCCCGTCTCGCCCGTGATAATATTGAGCGAGGAGTCGAACTCGATCTCGAGATGCTCGATAAGAGCGTAGTTCTCTACAACCAATCTGCGCAGCATAGTTCTTCTACTTTAAGAGTTCTTCGATACGGTCGGCAATGCGCTCTGCCACCTCGGCCTTCGATGCAAGAGGTAACTCGGTGCGCGAAGTGCTGTCGATGAATGTAACTTTGTTGGTGTCGTGGCCAAAGCCTGCACCCTCGTCACGCAACGAGTTGAGGACTATCATATCGAGGTTCTTCTCGGCCAACTTCTTCTCGGCATTCACCTGCTCGTTGTCGGTCTCGAGTGCGAAGCCAACTATCTTACGCGCACCCTTCACCTTGCCCAACTCGCGAGCAATATCCTTGGTCTTGCGAAGTTCGAGCGAGAAGGTATCGTCGTTCTTCTTGATTTTGCTGTCGCTAACTATCACAGGGGTGTAGTCCGCAACCGCAGCACACATAACGGCGCAATCGGCACTCTCAAACTCCTTAACCGAAGCCTCGTACATATCCTCTGCCGAGAGGACATCCACGCGACGCACACCCTGAGGTGTCGCCAACGCAGTCTTGCCACTAACCAAAACAACCTCTGCACCGCGCTTTGCGAGTGCATCGGCAATGGCGTAGCCCATCTTGCCGGTCGAGTGGTTCGAGATGTAACGCACAGGATCGATAGCCTCGACAGTTGCTCCTGCCGTAACCATTACACGCTTACCCGCCAAAGTCTGCTTTGGCGAAAGCAAGCTGTCGATTGCCTCGACAATCTGCTCAGGCTCCATCATACGGCCCTTACCCATCAAGCCGCTTGCCAACTCTCCTTCAGGCGACTCCAACACAACAACTCCGCACTCGCGAAGTTTTGCGAGGTTCTCCTGGGTTGCCACATGGCAGAACATGTCGCAGTCCATAGCAGGCGCGACAACGGTCTGGCATCGTGCCGAGAGATAGGTTGTGAGCAAGAGGTTATCGGCAATGCCGTATGCCATCTTGGCAATGGTGTTTGCAGTAGCCGGTGCTATGAGGTAGCAGTCTGCCCACTCGCCCATGGCAATGTGCGAATGCCAATCACCATTCTCGGGGTTATAGAACTCCACAGCTATAGGATTCTTCGACAAAGTTGCCATTGTAACGGGGGTGATAAACTCCTTGGCTGTCGGAGTCATCAGCACCTTGACCTCGGCTCCTGCGACACGCAAAAGACGACAAAGCATAGCCGCCTTGTAGGCTGCTATGCTTCCGGTGATACCGAGCAGAATATGTTTGCCCTTTAACATACCTTTTTACTCTTTGCCGTCGCGGAAGTAAATCTCGTCGTCGAGGTACTCCTCGGTAGCGATGATTACCGGCTTCGGAAGACGCTCATAGTAACGCGAAATCTCGATCTGCTCGCGGTTCTCGAAAGTCTCCTCCATTGTGTCGGTAGGCGACGAGAAATCAGCAAGCTTGCGATTCAACTCGCTCTTCAACTCAGCTGCAATCTGATTTGCACGACGAGCGATAACATTGATGCTCTTGTAAACATTACCTGTCTCGTGGTCGAAATCTACGAGCTTACGAGTTACAGTGTTGTTCGGAATGTTCTTCTTGATCTCCATCTTATTTTTGTTTTTCTATGTTGTTTTTGTCCAAATAATTCTTTGCCTCCTTGGTATATCGCTCCAACTCCTTGAGATGCTTCGACTCGGGGAACTCGTTGATGAATGAGTAGTACGAATCGAGAACATTGAGGTATCTCTCGCCCTTCTTCTCCTCTATCGAATTGTGGGCAACCTGATAGTTGGATACCGTAATCAGGTAGAGGATCTCCTCGCGATACGGAGTCTCGGGATAGGTCTTCAACGCATTACGCAGAGCCACAATTGCCGAGTTGTATCGCTGGATCTTGAAGTAGGTGTAGGCATTGAGGTAGGCCTTCTCCTTCAATCGCTCGGTGAGCTCGTTAATGAGATTTGTGAACGCCTCCACTCGTGTCGAGTTAGGATATCGCTCGATAAACTCACTGAAAGCGATGATCGCCTGGCTGGTTGTTGTCTGGTCGCGGGTTGCATCGGGTGCAAGGTAGTAGTAGCACATTGACAACATCGCCTCGGCATCCTCGATAAAGATACTGCGTCCAAACTTGCGGCGGAACTCGTCGAGCTCGACAGTAGCATTCGAGTAGTCGCGCTGCTTAAACTTACAGCGTGCAGCGAAGAATGAAATCGAGTCCTCCTGGATATTGCCGACATAGTATGGCAAGCTCGCATCGAAGAGATCACCCGCAGGCTTCCACTTCTCGCGACCATAGTATTTCAAACCCTCGGAGTACATCAACTCGGGATCGGCACTCTTGATAATCCTGTGAACGCCCACCTTCTTGCCGCTCTCTATCAACTCGCGTGCAGTCAGCTTCTCTTTCTTCGGCTTTTCGCCCTCGGTACGAGCATACGCAGTGCCGATGACAAGCATCGCACAGAGTGCAAAAATTACGGCTTTAGCGGTCAATTTGATCATAAGTGTTCTCCTCATTCCACGCGCGTACACGCGATAAATCGTGCAAAGTTATAACGAATTAACGAAAATCGCAAAATAAAATTGCAAAAGAGAGTAAAAGATTCTCTTTTACCCCCTTTTTTATTCGAAATAGCCCCTTTTAGCGCAAAACACCCTTGGCAATAAGCCACTCGGCAATCTGCACAGCGTTCAATGCCGCACCCTTCTTAATCTGATCGGCAACGCACCAGAACGACAAGCCGTTCTCGCAGGTAATATCCTTGCGGATACGGCCTACATATACAGGCTCCTTGCCGGCAATAAACAACGGCATCGGATACTCCTTCTCTGCCGGGTTATCCAAAACCACAACGCGCTCAGCCTCGGCAAATGCCTGACGAGCCTCCTCAACCGAGATTGGACGCTCGGTCTCAACCCAGATGCTCTCCGAGTGAGCACGCATAACGGGTACACGCACGCAAGTTGCCGAAACAGCAACATTCGAGTGCATGATCTTTCGTGTCTCGTTGTGCATCTTCATCTCCTCCTTGGTGTAGCCGTTATCGGTGAACACATCGATATGAGGGATGACATTGTATGCCAGCTGATAAGCAAACTTCTCGACTGTTGGCTCCTCGCCATTTGCCAACGAAGCGTGCTGCGCCTCCAACTCTGCCATAGCCTGTGCACCCGCACCACTTGCCGACTGGTATGTCGAAACATGTACGCGCTTGATGTGCGAAAGCTTCTCGATAGCCTTCAATGCCACAACCATCTGAATGGTGGTACAGTTAGGGTTTGCGATAATGCGACGCGGAGCATTCAAAGCATCTTCGGCATTCACCTCTGGCACTACCAACGGAACATCGTTATCCATACGATAGCAGCTCGAGTTATCGATCATCAAGCAGCCATATTTTGTGATTGTCTCGGCATAATCACGCGAGATGGCACCACCTGCCGACACCAAAGCAAGGTCGATATCCTTGAAATCGTCGTTGTGCTGCAACTCCTTGATTACTATCTCCTTACCGCGGAATACGCGAGTCTGACCGGCGCTGCGTGCCGAACCAAACAATACCAACTCGTCCAATGGGAAGTTGTGCTCGTCAAGGATCTTCAAAAACTCCTGGCCTACGGCGCCACTTGCGCCAACTACTGCGACTTTCATAATTTTCGTTCGATGTTATGTTTTTACTAATTCTTTATGTTTTTGCCACTACGAAACTTATTGCGAGTGGGACGAATTATGAAAATTATTCCATTTCTAAAATCCCTCCAAACCTCCCTTTGTCAAAGGGAGGCTTGTCGCTGCGCTCCAATAAGTTTTCCTTCGACGTTATGTTTTTACTAATTCTTTATGTTTTTGCCACTACGAAACTTATTGCGAGTGGGACGAATTATGAAAATTATTTCATTTCTAAAATCCCTCCAAACCTCCCTTTGTAAAGGGAAGCTTGTCGCTGCGCTCCAATAAGGTTTCGTTTGTTGTTATGTTGTTACTAATTTTTTCGGTTTTCTGAGGTTGTTAGGGGTTGTTAGGGGTTATTAGAGGTTATTAGTGTTTCTAATTACTCACCACTCTCTATTCAAAAGTTTTCTGTTTCTCCTTAATCGAAGAACTCATCTTGCTTTGCAGCTTCGGCTGCTGCGGGAGTTTCGGCATCTTCACACTCAACCGCCTGCCACGATGCCGGGCGAGTAAACTTATCGCTCTTGTTTATCGGTATATTAGGGTCGTTATGCACTCGGCGCAAGAAATCGCCCACGATAGGCAATGCCATAACCGAACCCTCGCCCTTGCGACCAAGGTTGATGGACTGATCCTCGGCACCAACCCACGCTCCGGCAACCAACTTCGGAGTAATACCCATAAACCAAGCATCGCGGTTGTCGTTTGTGGTACCTGTCTTACCGGCAATTTCAACGCCCTGCATATCGTAACCCCAAACCATACGGCGACCTGTTCCGCGGGTGATTACATTCTGCATCATGGTGAGCATGGTATATGCCGACTCCTTGCTGATAGCATCCTGCGACGATGAGGAGAACGACGATATAAGGTTACCCTGTCTATCCTCGATATGCGTTACGAAAATCGGAGTTGTATAGACACCCTCGTTCGCGAAGGTCGAGTAGGCGCTAACCATCTCATACACATTCGATTCGAAAGTTCCGACACACAA
>JAFZDR010000166.1 GCA_017561105.1 Alistipes sp.
AAGTCGGTCTTTAGAAGTAACCCTAACTTCTTCTATCGTTACCTATCGCCGGTAATGTACATATTCTATCTGTTGCTTTACCCGATAACTCGTGCTACAACGCTCATATCGTATGGCTTGTTGCGCTTGGTTGGTCGTAAGGCCAATGGCGTGGAGCGACCTATGGAGTTCGATCGTAGCGACCTGGAGAGTCTGCTCGAAAATAACAACTCGGCAGAGTTGGCATCGGAGTCGGATAACGATATAAAGATGTTCCAGAATGCCTTGGATTTTGCCGATTTGAGAGTGCGCGATGCCATGGTGTCGCGAGTGGATGTCGAGGCGGTGGATATCGACGACTGCACGATGGAGGATCTCACTGCAAAGTTCGTAGAGACGATGTATTCGCGAATCTTTGTATGGCGCGACTCCATTGATAATATCGTGGGATATGTAAATTCTAAGAGCTTGTTCGAGAACCCGAAGAGTATCGAGGAGGCCCTTATGAAGGTCGATTTCGTGGCGGAGACCTTGCCGTTGCACGACCTCCTGACCCAATTCACAAAGAATAAGAGTAGTATCGCCGTAGTTATCGACGAGTTTGGAGGTACGGCGGGTATAATCTCGTTGGAGGATGTCTTGGAGCAGATTTTCGGCGAGATCGAGGACGAGCACGATAAACCCGATATGATCGAGAAGCGCATCTCGGATAAGGAGTTTGTCTTCTCGTGCCGTTTGGAGGTTGAGTATTTGAACGATAAGTATAATCTTGCATTGCCCGAGAGCGATGAGTACGATACCTTGGCCGGTTATATAATTTCTCGCTACGAGGAGTTGCCTACGGCAGGTACGATTATGGAGTTTGACGGCTTGCGAATTAAGATTTTGAGCACCACACGATCGCGAATAGAGCTCGCAAAGGTCGAATTGTTGGCAAAAAATCACGGTGCAAGGTAAAAAAATAGGAAAAAAGGTTTTAATTCAGAATAAAATAGCTATCTTTGAAAGTTAAAACGACTTTTAGTAAGGCTGAAAGACAAATTAAAAATTAAAATAATTGGTACTATGTTAAGTTTAAATTCGTTAAGAACAAAGTTCGGCGTGTTGCTCTCGATTATTATCGGTGGCGCATTGTTGGCATTTATCCTCTCGTTGAAGACAGAGATGGGTTTTTCGGGCAACGATCCTGAGGTAGGTGAGCTTGCCGGAGATGAGATTCACTATTCTGAGTTCCTCGCAGCATACGAGGATGTAAAGGCTCAGATGGGTGGTGATAATTTTGATTACGATCAGTCGTCGCAGGCTGTAGCTATGGCTTGGCAGTCGCTCTTGACTGACCGCGTATTTGTTCCAGGCTACGAGAAGCTCGGTTTGGTAGTTACTCCTGCAGAGCGCAAGGCTATGTTGTTGGGTGAGCTTCCTTCGGGTGTTTATGGCAGCGTTTTCGCTGATCCTCGTACAGGTGCATACGATGTTGCAGCTGTTGCAAACTTCCTTGCACAGGCTGAGGGTAACCCTGAGATGCAGCGCATCTGGAACTTGATCGACAAGCAGGCTCGTATCGAGCGTTCGACAAACAAGTATGTGGATTTGGTTCGCGGTGGTGCATACGCTAACGCTTTGATTGTAAATAAGGGCCTTGCTGCAAGCAACAACACATACAACGGCCACTTCGTAGCTTGCAAGTATTCGTCGGTTGCCGATTCGCTCGTAAATGTTTCGAACCGCGAGATTAAGAAGTATTACAACAACCACAAGTCGAAGTACGAGCAGACTCCTTATCGCTCTGTAAAGTATGCACACTTCGAGGTTGAGGCTACCGATGCCGATAAGAAGGCTATCGAGGAGCAGGCTAAGAAGGCAGGTGCAGAGTTCGCTAAGGCTGCAGATTTGAAGGCTTATGTTCGTGAGGAGGCTCACGCATCGCTCGCAAATACCTATGTTTCGGCTAAGTCGCTTTCGGCTGATGAGGCAAAGGCTTTGCGTGCAGGTAAGGTATATGGTCCTGAGTTGCAGGGTGATGAGTGGTACGCTTCGCGTGTTGCTGAGGTTCGCAATGTAGCTGACTCGTTGGAGTTGCAGCACATCGTTGTGTCGTACTTGGATCACAAGTTGGCTGACAGCCTCTACGCTGCAGTTCGCAAGCCGGGTGCTGATTTTGCAGCAGCAGCTTCGCAGCACTCTATCTCGGAGAGCGCAGTTGAGGGTGGCCTTCTCGGTAAGGTTGCATACTCGGATCTCCCATTGGAGCTTGCTGACGCATTTGTAAATGTTCGCAAAGGTTCGATCGTAAAGGTTGAGTCGGGTAACGCTATTCAGATCTTCAAGGTTGTATCGACAGGTGCAAACACTCGTCACTACCGCCTTGCTACACAGACATATCCTGTTGAGGCTTCGCAGGAGACTCAGCGTGCAATTCACAAGGAGGCAAGCTTCTTTGCAGTAAACGCTAAGGGCTCGGTAGAGAAGTTCGATGAGGCTTTGAAGGGCCTTACTATCGGTTCGTCGTTGATGAATGTAGAGCAGGGTAGCCGCAATGTTCCAGGTTTGCCAAACTCGTTGGAGGTTGTTCGTTGGGCTAACGATGCAAAGGTTGGTGAGGTTTCGGATCTTATCAAGCTTGAGGATGGCTATGTGGTAGCTGTTGTAACTGCTATCGACAACTCGGAGTACAAGCCACTCGATAAGGTTTCGTCGCAGATTAAGAATGCTTTGCTTCGCGAGAAGAAGGCTGCTCTCTTGAAGGAGAAGATGCAGGGCGCAACTTTGGAGGAGATCGCTGCAAATGCAGGTTCGAAGGTTGAGGAGTTCAAGGATGCCAAGTCGTCGGCATACTATGTTCAGGGCTTGGGCGTTGAGCCACGCGTAATCGGTGCTTTGGCATCTGCAACTGCTACAGGCGAGCTTCTTCCACTCGTAGAGGGCAACAGCGGTGTGTTCGCAGTTGTTGTTGACGAGATTGCTGCAGCTGAGAACCAGACTGTAGAGGCAGAGCGTGTTAAGGCTCAGGCTGATGCTGAGGGTCAGGCTGCACGCCGTGCTATGTGGGCAGTACAGGAGAATGCTGAGGTGGTAGATAACACCGTATCGTTCTTCTAAGTCATATAGAACTTTATAGAACAGAGGTTGCTCAACCGAAAAGTTGGGCAACCTCTTATTTTATATATAGGTGTAGATAAATGGCGTAAAAAGAAGATTTTTATCTTGTTATGGCGATACAATAAAATAAAATCGCTATATTTGTGAGTTAAATTGCGTGTATAGCGCACATATTTGTAGAAAACGATGAAGATTGTTGTTGCCGGAGTAGGCGAGATGGGTAGCCATTTGGCTAAGATGTTGAGTGGTAATGGCCACGATATCACAGTTATAGATGCCGAGCCTAAGGCTTTGGCCGAGGTTGCCAGCCTTGCCGATGTAATTACCGTTGAGGGAGACTCTACAACCTTTGCCATATTGCGTAAGGCGGCGGTGCGTAAGTGCGACCTCTTTATTGCGGTGCACCCTACCGAGAATACCAATATCTTGTCGGCTATTATGGCGAAGCAGCTTGGTGCCAAGAAGGCTATCGCCCGTATCGACAATAACGAATATCTCGAGCCAAACAATAAGGAGATGTTCATAAACATGGGTATTGACTATATGTTCTACCCTGAGAAGATTGCTGCGGAGGAGGTTATCGCTCTGCTTGGTCACACCTCAACAACCGAGTTTGTCGATTTCTCGGGAGGTCGCCTTTCGTTGGTGGTATTCCGCTTGGAGCCAACATCTCCGCTTGTGGGCAGAGAGTTGTCGAGCTTCTCGGTGGATGAGGATGCTGCATATCGTACAGTGGCAATTTCGCGCGATGGCAAGACTCTGATTCCGCACGGTACCGATTCGTATATGGTAGGCGATATGGTCTATATCATTGCTCGTCACGATTCGGTGGGTGAGATTATGGCGTTGTCGGGACAGGGCGATGTCGATATACAGAATATGATGATTCTTGGCGGCTCGCGTATCGGTGTGCAGATTGCACAAGCTATGCAGGAGGATGTGAATATTAAACTTATCGACTACAATGCCGATAAGGCTTATCGCTTGGCGGAGCAGCTCGAGAAGACCCTTATCATCAACGAGGATGGACGAAATACCGAGGCTATGATGGAGGAGGGCTTGTCGAATATGGATGCCTTTGTTGCAGTTACAGGTCGTAGCGAGACCAATATCCTGACCGCAATGCTTGCAAAGCGCATGGGAGTGAAGAAGGTTATTGCCGAGGTCGAGAACCTGAACTATATCAACCTTGCCGATAGTGTAGGTGTTGATACCATTATCAACAAGAAGATGGTTTCGGCATCGAATATCTTCCGCTTTACAATGGCAACCGATGTCTTGGCAATCAAGTGCCTGACAGGTAGCGATGCTGAGGTATTGGAGTTTATCGTGAAGCCAAATTCACCGGCTACAAAGGCTGCGATCAAGGATTTGGAGTTGCCGAGCGATGTTACTATTGGTGGTATTGTGCGAGGCGATAAGGTCTTTATCGCATCGGGTAAGACCGAGATTGCGGCGTACGACCGCGTTGTTGTCTTTGCTATGCCTTCGGCAATAGGCAAGATTGGCGAATACTTTAACTAAGAGATAATAAATTAACCTACTTATATAATATGTATATAGCAATCGCAGGAAATATAGGCAGTGGCAAGACTACGCTGACCGAGATTTTGACTAAGCACTATGGCGCAAAGGCCTACTACGAGGATATCGACAATCCCTATATCAACGACTTCTACGAGGATATGAACCGCTGGGCATTCCAGTTCCAGGTGCACTTCCTTGCAAGCCGTATTCGTCAGACTATGGATATGTTGGCGGATAAGTCGGCAGATATCTTCCAGGATCGCACCATCTACGAGGATGCTCACATCTTTG
>JAFZDR010000167.1 GCA_017561105.1 Alistipes sp.
AGGTAGTTGTAGCCCATATCGCGCATCACATACCTACCGCTGCGGTCGTGGTCGTCCCAGTTCTCGGCACAGAGGATGGTGGGCACCGAGAGGCACACTACGGTAGCCACAATGGGTGCAAGTTTATCGTTCTACTTGAAGATTTTCTTCAGCCACTCCGCCACCGCGAGCACACCGAAGCCTATCCACATACAGAAGGCATAGAAGGAGCCTGCATAGATGTAGTCCCTCTCGCGGGGCTCACCTGGGGGCGAGTTGAAATATACCACCAGCGCTATACCCATCATCACAAACAACCACATAACGATTGTAAAGTTGCGAGGGTCACGGTTGAGCTGGTAGATCAAACCGATAATACCCAACAAGAACGGCAACAAGAAGTAGGTGTTACGCGCCTTGTTATTCTCCATCTCGCGCGGAAGATTTGTCTGCGGGCCGAGATAGAGCGAGTCTATTGCCTTGATGCCGGTGATCCAATTGCCGTTGGTGATTGTTACCGCATCGGCCTGTATATCATCCTGGCGTCCCACGAAGTTCCAAAGGAAGTAGCGCCAGTACATGTAGTTGAGCTGATAGGAGAAGAAGTAGTTGAGATTCTCCAAGAATGTTGGCTCGATAACGGTGCGAGTACGCTCACCGTCGTAGTACGAAACCTTGCGACCAAAGTCGAGCACCTCCTTGCGCATCGGGCGACCATCCTGACCATAGGCGATCTCGCCATTCTCGTCGCGCACAAAGTCCATCTTCGTACGATATGCCGCCCAAGGCTTGTAGTCCTGCTCCTTCTTCATGTAGTTCCACATTCGTGGGAAGAGGTGCATAAACTTATCGGGATAGACATAGTCATCAACGGTTGTTCGCTTCTCGTACTGTTTCTTCTCGTCGTTGTAGTGGTAGAACTCCTTCTCGGTGTAGTCCTCGACAGGTGCTGCATACGATGCACCATAGAGCAACGGACGATTACCATACTGATCGCGATTGAGCATCGAGAGCAGAGCTGTCGGATTGTCCGGATTGTTCGAGTTCATCGGCGGATTTACCGCTGCACGGATTGTAACCGATGCATACGACGCAAAACCGAGCATGATCATCGTAACCGACACTGCCACCAAGTTCAAAAGTCGCTTACCCTTGCGGTGGGTTACATATACGACTGTGCCAAGCAGAGCAAAGAGTGCAAAAGCAAAGACAACAATACCCGTATTAACCGGCAACGACAGGCTATTCACAAAGAAGACATCGACCATTGCACCGAAATAGACGGTGTAAGGGATAATGATACCGTTCAACACCACCAAAATCGCACACGCCAAGAGGGTAACAAGGCACAAACCCTTAAAGGTTATCTTCTTGTACTTGCGGAAGTAGTAGATAAATACCAACGCAGGTATGGTGAGCAGGTTGAGGATATGTACTCCGATCGACAAACCCATAAGATAGGCAATAAGCACAATCCAACGCGCTGCGTGAGGCTCATCAGCCTCCTCCTCCCAGCGCAACATCAACCATACAACCAAGGCGGTAAACATCGACGAGAGCGCATAGACCTCACCCTCGACAGCCGAGAACCAGAATGTGTCGGTGAAGGTATAAGCCAAAGCACCTACGGCGCCTGCGCCCAACACGGCAACGCCGTTTGCAACCGAGAGAGGTCGTCCCTCGCGAGTCAAAAGGCGGCGGGCAATATGGGTGATTGTCCAGAAGAGGAACAATATGCAGAAGGCACTTGCCAACGCATTCATTCCGTTCACCATGTGTGGCACATAGTGTGTCGATGGTGCTAACATGGTGGCGATACGCGCCAAGAGCATAAAGAGTGGCGCACCCGGAGGGTGTCCCACCTCCAACTTATACGATGTTGCGACAAACTCGCCACAGTCCCACAACGAAGACGAAGGCTCTATTGTCATCAAATATGTGAAGCTGGCGATGGCAAAGACCACCCAACCCACAATACGATTCCAACGCTTAAATATATTTTGTTCCATAATTTTTCGGGCGTTTATAGTATATAAACGCGCAAATTTACAAAAAGTTATTTGAATTTATCGAATTTTAGCAAAATGTTTCTCATTTACCACAATTAAAACCATATGAAACAAAAGAGCGAGAACGCAATATACCCGAAAGCATATTTGCGTTCCCGCCTATTTTGAGTTTTTGCAACTCGCTTTATTACTGCAACTTAGCCGAGATAAGCGACATGAACTCCTCGCGAGTACGAGGGTCCGAGAGGAAGATTCCCGTAAAGGCCGAAGTTGTGGTCTTCGAACCCTGCTTCTCCACGCCGCGCATCTGCATGCACATGTGCGAAGCCTCGATAACCACCGCTACACCGATAGGATTTAACGCCTCCTGGATGCAGTCACGAATCTGCACGGTTAGGCGCTCCTGCACCTGCAAGCGACGAGCAAAGCACTCCACCACGCGAGCCACCTTCGACAAGCCGGTAATTGTTCCATTCGGAATATACGCCACATGTGCCTTACCTACAAATGGAAGCATGTGATGCTCACATACCGAGAAGAGCTCGATATCCTTCACCACAACCATCTGCTTGTACTCCTCCTTGAACATTGCCGACTGAAGAATAGCCACAGGGTCCTGCTCGTAGCCCTTTGTGAGGTATGACCACGCCTTAGCCACACGCTCGGGGGTCTTAATCAAGCCTTCGCGCTCGGGGTCTTCTCCCAAAAGGCGCAACACCTCGCCATAGTGATATTTTAGTTGCTCAATCTTCTCGAGGTCATACTTGTCCTCACGCTCGTAATTTGCCATAATCTTTTTTGCTGTTAGCCATTAGCCCTTAGCCATTGGCTTTATTATTTTTTGCTTTTTTTGTTTTCAGCTAATGGCTGGTAGCCAATAGCTAATAGCCCTAATTATTCTGTAAAAATTCTACCAATTTTGCCACTGCTCGACCACGGTGCGAGATGGCGTTCTTCTCCTCGGCCGACATCTCGGCAAAGGTACGTGTATCGCCCTCGGGAACAAACATAGGGTCGTAGCCGAAGCCCTCTGTGCCCGACATATGATCGATAATTGCTCCCTCGACAATTCCCTCGAAGAGGTACTCCTTGCCACCGAGAATCAAGGCTATAACCGTACGGAAACGAGCCTTACGGTTGCTCTCGCCCTCGAGGTTTTTCAGTAGCAGGGCGTTGTTTGCGTCGAAGTCGTGCTCATCGCCTGCATAGCGAGCCGAGCGAACACCCGGAGCTCCACCCAAAGCCTCAACCTCCAAGCCTGTATCGTCGGCAAAGCAGTCGGCACCGGTGCGCTCGTGAACATAGCGCGCCTTCAACAAGGCATTACCTTCGAGTGTCTCGGCAGTTTCAGGAATATCTTCGGTTATGCCACACTCACGCAAGGTTTTAAGGGCAAATTTGCCCTCCAAAAGGGCCTGCACCTCGCCAAGCTTGTGGGCGTTATTGGTGGAAAAAATCAGTTCTTTCATTCTCCTACTCTAATTTTGGAGTGGCAAAGGTAACAATTTTATTTGCAATTTGCACCATCACCTCTCGTTTTGTGTAGTCGACGAGGTCCTGATACAAAATGTGTACCTTGCCCTGCTCTATCGAACTGCGGAGAAGCATCGGCTCCACCAAGTCGAATGCTATCACATAATCCGGCGTTTTCCAGCTATCTGTCGATTCGCCCTTGAAGGTGTTGTACTTCACACTGCGACATTCGTGGATAGGATCATACTCCCACTCTACTTCGCTCTCGGCGGTGTAGTGGTGGTCGTAGTATGTGTTGCCCCACTCGCTGTTGTCGATAAAGAGGTTAAACTTCGCGCTCTCGCCCTCGATGCCGACCGCCTTACCCATCTTTACATACTCCATATAATCGCCTTCGCGGTAGTACAAATGCCATACTCCGCCCTGACTGAGGAGCTTGCCGTCGGTCTGTATGCGATATGAGCGAGAAGAGTAGGTTGTACCATAAGTCAAGGTGTAGATATTTTCTCCAACCTCTAGTTCGCACGCCTTATATAGGCTCTTCGGATAGGTTTTACCTATCAATGTATCGTTCAGCTGTGCCACCGCCTCGGCGTGGCTATGTTGCTGATATACGGCGTCGCTCACTCTGTTCCAAAGGAGCTGATTTGCACGATTTGGATTTGGCTCGGTGCCGCTTTCAAGTTCGCACGATGTCGCCATAAACATTGCCGCAAGGGCAACCACTACAATCGAAATATAGTTTCTCATAACTCTGCCCTCCTACTTTTTAACTGCATTAAAACGATAACCTATACCTCCGCGCAACCAGCCGGCAGTACCCAAACCAAACTCGGCAAAGCCGAAGAATTTGCGACCAAACGAGCAACCGAAGAGAGTCAAATCGCCCCACGGATAGGCCTCTTCAAAGTCGGTTACAACACCTATCGAAACGGTAGAATAGAGCTGCACCTTCTCACGATAGAACCAATTAAAACGCACCGAAGGCATGATCGAGAGGCAGTAGTAGCTCTGATTTTCGATCTTCTTGCCTGTGTTGGCTTCCTTGCGCCAACGGGTCGATGCACCAAATACGGCCTTACCACCATACTGCAACCAACGACGATTTTGGTAGGTGTAGCTCAGTGTGTAGTTGCCGATAAACATTCGCGGTGTGAGGTAGCTATCGCCAACCGCAATATCGTGGCGGAAGTTCGGAATAGGATCGACACAACCCACCTCATCGAGCGCAAAACTCGTTACTAAGCTCATAGTTCCGACACCGATGCGGATATCGTGCTTCGGCACAAAATCGGAGTACTGAGGTTTTGTCTTGACGATTGTAATAACCGTTGTGCTGTCGGTTCTGACCACAGACTTCTCTCGCGTCTGCGCCACCACACCCTGCACCACAAAGAGTGCAACGAGCGCAAGCAGTGTTGTTTTGAGTTGTTTCATAAGGGACTTTATTAAATGGTTTAATATTTCAGGGTGGTAAATTTTGCAGAGCACCCCCCCCATTAAAATTCTGGTTATCAGGCTATTAGCCATTGGTTTTTAGCTTTTTGGGCGTAGCAAAATGACATTCGCTCCCGTTGGTCGCTGAATGGCAACGAATGACATGCGCTCGTTACACTCGCTGAATGGCAAAGCGCCACTCATTAAGCACTCCTTGGAGTGCGCTGTCATTAAATGCCATTAAGGGCTGGAAGCCCGAATGCCATTCAATGCCATCTTGCTTGGCGCCCTATTTCTCCGCCTCCAAGAGCTGGAGCTTATAGTCGGCATCGCACTTGTCGATGATGGTCTTGACTACGGTGTCAATTTCCGAGCCCTCGCTATAGTCTGCAGGGCAGACATGGTTTACTCGGTTGTCACGAATAAGGGTGTTCATCTCGCCACGCTTCGCCTCCGAATTTGGGTTATAGACCGCAATCGAGTGGCCGCCAAAGTTCTTCACAAGGCGCATACAAGGGATATCGGTTGTTCCGTCGCCCACATAGATCATTCGCGAGAATGGCACAGGACGCTCACGCTCCTCCATATACTGATTTACCTGCTTGGTGTCGTAGACCGACTCCACACCCTTGTTAATTTTGAAGATAAACTGTGTTTTGTTGGTATAATTTACCGCCACACCCGGCCAATAGGCGATGCCGTCGACATTGTAGAGGAACGAGCAGGCGTAGATCTTACGGAACTTATCGGCGATAGGCGTACCCTCGATAATCTCCTTCAAGCCCGACGAATTGATGTAGTGCACAACTCTTACTCCGCGCTCCTCGCCATACTTGTTGATACGGTCAAACCACTCCAACACACCGTCATAAAACTCGACCTTCTTGCCCGACTCCTGGAAAGCCTCGCGACGAAGCGACAAGCCTTTGGCTTGTGCCGAGCGAATCATCAACGCCATATAGGTCAAAATCTGATCGGCATCCTGCTCCTCGGCGAGGTGATTTGCCTCGTCCCAGAACTCGAAGTTACTCTTGCCTACGGCAGGTATAAAGTCGTACTCCTGCATATTTCCTGCAGCGAGTGTTCCGTCGAAATCGTATATAAGTGCAATGGTAAATTTGTGATTTGTCTGCTCCATAACAAAAACATTTGTGTAAAGTTACTACAAATATAGTAATTTTTTCACTATTTTTGCATTAGCAAAAGTGAAATCAACAATAAAACTATATAATTATGGAATTTAAGGAGGTTTTAACCAAGCGTCGCAGCGTGCGTAAATTTTTACCTACTGCACCATCACACGAGGTATTGTTGGATATTGTACACGATGCTAACACAGCACCATCGTCGCGCAATATGCACACCACACGATTTATGATTATCGAAGATCGCGAAACTCTCGACAAGATTGCCGAGATGCGCGATTATGGCTCAGGTTTTATGACAGGAGCTCCGGCTGCTATCGTAGTTATGGGCGATACCACAAAAACCGATCTTTGGCGCGAGAACTGCGCTATTTCGGCTACAATTTTGCAGCTCTCAATCGTAAATCACGGTTTGGCGTCGTGCTGGGTACATGTGGCAGATCGTCCCCGCATCCACGAAAAGCCGGATAGCGAGAGAGCCGAAACCTACTTGCGCACCTTCCTCGATATTCCGGAGGATTGGAAGGTAGAGTGTGTGGTTGCTCTCGGTTACTCCGACTTCGAGCCAAAGCCTCTCCCTGAGTGGGATTCAGAGTCAACAATCTTGTGGCACAAGTAAAACAAAAAGGCGTGTCCATAAAACTTGTTGGACACGCTCTTTTTGGTGGAAATTGTATAACAAGTGGGATTTTAAGACTTGCGAAGCCCGAAAAAGCGGAGTTTACTCAGCGTAAATGAGCATTTTGAGGGCAAGCGTAACGCAAAAATCACCTTGTTAGACAGTTTCTTTTTTTTGTAGGAAGGCGTATTACTCTTCAATCCACCTCAAAGCATACAATACGCTCAAATAGGCCTCTCCAAGATCACAAGGGAGGTAGAAGTAGTGGTTTGATGATTCGTAAGCTATCTTCGAATCGTCAGACAATACGGGCAACATATCTTTGATAAGTTGCAACTCTTGTTCGCAAGCCTTACGCATAGTAGCTTTGTACTCAGCGCGTTTAGCGCTATCTTTCTCTTTCAAATAGAGATTACGGGCCTCGAAGAAACACCCCTGCACAGCTGATGATTTGAGATGTATAAAGATTGCCTTTGCTCTATTCAACTGCTCCCATACTCGCTTTTTCTCCTCTCCCTTTGCCACCTTATAAGCCTTTTCAAGCAGGGTTACTCCCTTTTCAAAGCCTGCTGCACACTTCTCCAGCTGCGAACACCACACTTCGATAGGATAAATACTTCTCCATCGATCGTAGTGATCATAAGGTATTCCAACCATTGTCGCTCTATAATTGGTTGGGACAACATAAAATATGTTGGAAGGTCCGATATGGTGAGGTCCGTTGTAGATAGAAGATATATTAAAAGGATATTCCGTATAGGTTGACGAACACTCGCGCCAAGCCTCACGCACCAAAGCTCCGACCCTTTCGCCATACTCCTCGCGAGCCAACTTATCGACAGCCTCCGAAGCTGTCATCTTGCCGTCAAAAGATTGGAAAAGTTTCAGATTTTCGGTTGGATAACCTCCTAAACTCCAACTCAAAAATACTCCATCCACACCCTCCTTAGAGAGGTTTTCAGCGTGTTGTGCCACAATATCAAGCACAGGTATAGATGGAGTAACAGACATCTCCCAAGTGCTATTTACCTGCACCTTAGCCATACACTTCAATCCCGCATCCTTGGCATAATTCCAATTCCTAACAGCTCTTGATCCGGGACCAACAACAGACATCGAATACTCGTTAATTTTAGACTCTACACCTCCACGATTTATCGGCATAGACCACTCACTTACCGACATATAACGGCAACCTTTCGGGAGATTCTCTATTATCTCTTTACACTCATCATCAGGCCACTTCCAATCCCATACTATAACCTCGGCATCGCGATTAGCTTTGTGGACACCTCGTTCCATTGCCGCATTGACATCCGCCTGTAACTTGGCATACGATTTATTAGCGCAATGAGGGCAATTTTTGTAATATTTATAACGCGAAGTACAGGTGGTGAAATTCTCCGATGCAGTGATGGTAAAAATACCTCCCAAACCCTTAACTTGCGTAAATACACTCTCCAAAGAGCGAGTCAGCCAATTCAAAACCTCAGGATTTGATGGGCAGAAAGATCTCAACCCTTTCATCTCGTAACCACCATACTCCTTACGCTCCGGTTTAGATTCAAACCACTCCGGGCTCATACCGCGCGGCTCATTCATATAGAGGAATACCCTGACTCCGTACTTTGCAGCACGCTCTACTAATCGTTGTAACCCCTCTATACGCTCCGCAGCGCGACTATCACCCGGAAAACCCATATCATCAGGCTCCACCAAAGTACGCAAAACGGTATGAATCCATATTCCATTCACACCCACCTCGGCAAGTCGGCGAAACATCTCCTCCGGATAGGTAGTCATATCCTTATCAAGCAAAGCATCACCATAGGTTGCAAAGTAAGGGTAAACTATCTTTAAGTCAAAGCTATTTCCACCATCTTGTTGCGGAGAAAAAGATCCCTTAACCGTTTCAAATTCGCGCATAAATTCGAAACGAGACTCCTTCGTAACAAACGGATTTTTACCCAACCCCTTTATCTCCTTGGCTATCTGCTTGGCACGCTCTTGCATAGCCAATGTAGGCTCCTCGTAACGCAATGGCTCGCAGTAGGGTTTCATTTTACCGAGTTTATCAAAAAGAAAGTCGTCCTCGATAAGATGAAATCTAAGCTCCTCGCGACTCA
The DNA here is from genome assembly GCA_017561105.1 of Alistipes sp. Lineage (GTDB taxonomy): Bacteria > Bacteroidota > Bacteroidia > Bacteroidales > Rikenellaceae > Alistipes. The sequence goes on from JAFZDR010000167.1 coordinate 8,789, forward strand.
TTCCAAGAAGCTGCATGATTTGATCATAAGGCAGGAGGTGCCAATTTCGACGAACAATAGTTATATATCCCTGCTTAGTTGCCCACTCCTTCTCTATACTCTGCATTTTAGACAATCCCATTGAGGTTGCCAACTCCTCGACATTTTTCACCGAAGTACCGAGAATTTGGGCAATTTTCTCCTTATCCACCACACTCCAATTTCTCCAAACAAAGGTGTATTGAGGGTGTGGAAAATAGGAAAACTCAATGGCAGGAGTCTTGCCTTTTTCATCGGGCAACGGCTGCGCAAAACCAACTATACTACTCAGTAATATAGCGTATAAAATAATAAATTTCTTCATTCAGACTATGTCTTAAAATGGGTTTATTATCCCACCTTCACCATTGCTTCTATCGACTTTGAAGCTTTTAAACGAGTCTCCTCGTCGAGTTCAATTGTTGGCGATTCGTTTTCGAGGCAGGCGATAATGCTGTCGAGTGTTATCATCTTCATATATTCGCACTCGTTGCAAGCCTTACCCTCAACCGATGGTGCAGGGAGGAACTTTTTAGACGGATATTTCTTCTCCATCTCAGCCAAGATACCCGGTTCGGTAACTACGATAAAGGTATCGCACTCGCTCTCTCCGCAATAAGAGAGTATTCCCGCCGTAGATCCGCAATAATCGGCCAATTCGGCAACTTCTCCACGACACTCGGGATGAACAACCACCTTCGCCTTCGGATAGGACTTTTTAATCTCTAAAATTCCCTCTTTCGAGAACTTCTCGTGCACATGGCATGCGCCATTCCACATTATCATATTCTGGCGACCTGTAACCTTCTGGATATATGAGCCGAGATTCTTATCGGGAGCAAAAATAATCGGTTTGTCGGCAGGTATAGACTGCACCACCTGTAGCGCATTCGACGATGTGCAGCAGATATCGGTCAGCGCCTTTACGCCAACGGTTGTATTTACATAGGCTACAACCAAAGCATCGGGATATTGAGCCTTAAACTTGGCAAACTCCTCCGCCTTGCACGACTCGGCAAGTGAGCATGTAGCCTCAGGGTTTGGAATTAAGACCTTCTTCTCGGGCGAGAGAACTTTTGCGGTTTCGCCCATAAAGTGAACACCGGCAAAGAGGATAGTCTTCGCCTCGATATCGCGAGCCTTGACCGATAGAGCCAACGAGTCACCCAGAAAGTCGGCAACCTTCTGCACCTCCGGACGACAATAGTAATGCGCCAGGATCACAACACCCTTCTCACGCTTTAACTCTTCGATTCTTGCAAGTTTGTTTTCCATAGTTTTTTATTACTGTTTTAGCTGTTGGCCAGCGGCCATTTGCTTTCAAATTTTTTTATAGGTTTTCGACAGCTGTTAATTGTTATTTTTATACTTTAAATATAATAATTAAATAATTTTAATAAATGAATAACAACAATAATAGCTGTTGAAAGTGTTGATAAATTTTTTCGGAAAAAAGTTACTAACTATTAGTTTTGAAAAATTTTTAATAATATCCGCTTAACAGGCTGATAATGATAGTAGGACTACCCTATTTTCAACAAATGTTTACAAGTGGTTTCAACATATAAACACCGATTATTTTAAACAATTATCACCATTTTTTCTTTAACAAAAACAGCAACAATTTTTAATAACTCGGCAGTTTGTTTCCCTTCTCAAAAGTTGTTAAGAGTTATCAAAAGTTTTCCACCTCTTATTAACACATTTTTTCCATCTTATCAACAACCTTTCGGGCAATCTGTCGATAGATATCCTCAACATCAGTGAGAGTGTTTGTAGCAGGGTTTCCATTGTCGCCTGCTTCCATAATGCCTTGAATTATAGGTACTTCGCCCAATAAATCAACACCTACCTCCTCGGCATACTTTGCAGCGCCACCCTTACCGAAGATATAGTAACGATTGTTTGGCAACTCGGCCGGAGTAAACCACGCCATATTCTCCACAACACCCAAAACAGGGATGTTTACATTCGGATTTCTAAACATCTCTACACCGCGAACTACATCAGCCACAGCAACTTGCTGAGGTGTGGATACTATGATTGCTCCACCAATGCGCAATTCGTTAATTATTGACAAATGTATGTCACCTGTACCCGGGGGCAGATCAATTAGTAAAAAATCTAAATAACCCCACTCTGTTTGGTGTATAAGTTGGCGTAACGCGCTGTTAGCCATGGTTCCACGCCACAACAAAGCATCGGTCGGACGGATGAACATAGCTATAGAAATAAGCTTCACACCACCCACCTCGGCTGGTACGATATAATCGCGTCCATCAACCTGTTTTGCATCGGGCAGATAACCCTCGCAACCGAACATTTTCGACTGCGACGGACCATAGATATCGGCATCGAGAATACCCACCTTATAACCCTCCTTTACGAGCGCTGCTGCGAGGTTCGAAGTAACAGTCGATTTACCCACTCCGCCCTTACCCGAAGCGATGGCTACAATGTGTTTAATGTCCGAAATTGTGGAGTGCTGGTGCATCTCCTCGATAGCGGCATTCTTTGCTGCACGCTCGGCGCTCTTCTCGCCCTCTTTTACTATTACGGTAACCTTATAGTCGGGATATGCCGAAAGAATGGTCTGCTCTACCCTGCTCTTAATCTTCAGGGCAAACGGATCCTTCGCCTTGCGGAAGATAAGACCAATAACGACCTTATCCCCCTCAATCTCGGCACCCTCGAATATTCCGGCGGTAACAATATCTTGCTCCAACTCGGGGTGGAAAACACCCGACAAGAGCTCTTTTATTCTATTTCTCATATTTTTTAGCTATTAGCTATTAGCCATTGGCCATTAGCTTCTTTAATAATTTTTTAGCTGCAGCTAAAAGCTAATGGCTAATAGCCCAAACTAAATGCATACGGGCAGTATGCCTGAATACCCTCACGAGCAACCTCTCGCTTCAACGAGTTGTAGTATTCTACAGCCTCCATGGTCTCGTTGTCGAGGAAATATGATTTAACCTTCATATTTAAAGACTGCATAACCTGAGCCATAGGCGAAAGATCCTCCAACACCTCGGTAACGCGGAAATTATCGGCGATACCTGCCTTATCAACAGCTACGGCAATAGCCTCGCGTAAACCACCGTTTGCATCGGCCAAGCCGAGCGAGACGGCGCGTGTTCCCGACCAAACTCTACCCTGTGCAATATCCAAAACCTTATCCATAGGGAGATTACGACCTACCGACACACGCGATGTGAAGGTGTCGTAAACCTTATCTACCGAGCGGATAAATACCTTGCGCTCGGCCTCGGTAAACTTGCGAACACCTATACCCATAACATTTGTACCGAAATCGGCCGATGAGCCGCTCTTTACAACATCAGTTGATATGCCGAGTCTGTTTTTGAGCATATCCTCACCCTCAAGGAGCATTCCGAACACTCCGATAGAGCCTGTCAAGGTCAACTTGTCGGCGATAATAGCATCGGCACCTGCCGAGATGTAGTAACCGCCACTTGCAGCATACGAACCCATCGAGACGATTACCGGCTTCTCCTTGCGGAGCAACTCAACCTCGCGCCAGATAACATCGCTTGCCAAGGCGCTACCTCCCGGCGAATTTACGCGGAATACAACAGCCTTGATACTCTTATCCTCGCGAGCCTTGCGGAGAGTTTCGCTGACATTTACACTATATATATTATCATCCTCGCCTGCGCCGTCGAAAACCTGACCCTCGGCATAGACGATACCTACTGCCGGAGCGCCAAACTTAGGAAGAACAGGAGCCAAAGTCATATACTCGCCCAACGAAATGATGTTATATTTGCCATCTGCGCCCTTCTCAACGCCATACTCTGCAAACTTTGCATCCATCTCGTCGGCATAGATCAAACCATCAACCAACTTATGCTTCAAGGCATCCTCAGGCTGAGTAACATCCAACCTATCGGCCATGCTCATAAGCTCTTTTGCGTCGAGGTTACGACTCTCGGCAATGCTACCTACGAGAACACTCCACATATCGTTGACCAAAGTCTGCATCTGTGCGCGATTTTCAGGCGACATGTTTTTGCGGATATATGGCTCCACTGCACTCTTATATTTACAAGATGTAGGACGGAAAACCTCGGCATGAAGTCCGAGTTTATCCAAAGCTCCCTTGAAAAAGAGAGAAGGGAAGGCCATACCTACCCACGAGAAGCCTCCCTCAGGGTGGAGATAAATCTTATCGGCTACGGATGCGAGGTAATAGGCTCCCTGCGAATAAGTTTCGTTATATGCCACAACAAACTTTCCGCTTGTCTTAAAGTCGAGAAGTGCAGCACGAAGCTCCTCCATCGCTCCTGTAGTTATCGAGCCCATACCTGTAAAGTTGAGGTAGATACCCTTTACGCGCTCGTCGCCCTTTGCCGCCTCGACACTCTGCAACACCTTCAACAAATGCGTGTTCTTTGGCATAGTCATGGTGGTGTAGTCGAAACCCGCCATAGGGTTCTTGGTCGGAGCCTCCGAGATATTCTCTGCAAAATCAATCTTAACAATAGTCTGTGGAGTGATCACCGCCTTGGTGGTTTGACCCATTGTTCCGGCCATACCTACAAATATCATCAGGCACAACACCCACGACAATACCGTACCCACAACCATTGCGAGCAGGGTAGCAAGGAAAATCTTAAAAAACTTCATATCTCTTAACTTTTAAGTTAAAAACAAAATTCCACACTACAAAGATAGTAAAAAAATAGAGAATAAATAATTTTATTGTACCTTTACGGAAAATAACGAAAGAAAAGATTAAAAACATACAACAATCATGAGAAAATTATTTGTTACAGCGATGGCCCTTGCCCTTGCAATAGGTGCGGGAGCAAAGGAGAAGGAGGGAGGAATCGACGCCAAGATGATGGAGCAGCTGCGCCGCGGATATACCGCATCGGCCGAGCAGAAGGCTATCAAAAACGCCCTTGCATCAACCTCTATCGCCACTCTTGCTACCAATAGCGAAAACCTTGCAATGTGCGACACACACTTCTCGCATAAGGTAAAAACCCAAGGCATAACTGACCAGAAATCGTCGGGTCGTTGCTGGCTCTTCACGGGTTTGAATGTCTTGCGTGCCAAGATGATTGACACCCACAAGCTCGCAGGAATGGAGTTCTCGCAGAACTACTGCTCGTTCTACGACCTGCTCGAGAAGTCAAACCTCTTCCTGCAGGCAATTATCGACACCCGAGCGCTTCCGTTCGATGACCGCAAAGTCGACTGGTTGCTCCGCAATCCTATCAGCGACGGTGGACAGTTTACAGGCGTATCGAACCTCATTATGAAGTATGGCGTTGTGCCAAAGGAGGTTATGCCGGAAACATTCCAGAGCAACAACACTCGCAATATGCGCACCATTCTCTCACTCAAGTTGCGTGAGTATGCCCTTGCTCTCCGCAATGCCAAGAGCGACAAGGCAGCTGCTTCGATGAAGGTGGATCAACTGACCGAGATTTACCGTATTTTGGTGGAGTGTCTGGGCGTTCCGCCAACCGAGTTCGAGTGGACACATCGCAACCGCCAAGGCGAGGTTGTTTCAACCGATAAGTACACCCCTAAATCATTCTATGACAAGTTTATAGGCGAGGATCTCGAGGGCAACTACATTATGGTTATGAATGACCCTTCACGCGAGTATGGCAAGGTTTACGAAATCGAGTACGACCGCCATGTTTACGACGGTGAGAATTGGCTCTACATAAATCTCCCGATCGAGCGCATCAAGGAGATGGCTATCGCCTCGATTAAGGATAACACCGCAATGTACTTCTCGTGCGATGTTGGCAAGTTCTTCAACCGCGAGAAGGGAACTCTCGATTTGGCAAACTTCGACTATGCTTCGTTGTTCCGCACCTCGTTCCCTATGAGCAAGCGCGAGCGTGTGCAGACCTACGCAAGTGGCTCGTCGCACGCAATGACTCTTATTGCGGTGGACCTCAACGACGAGGGTAAACCGAGCAAGTGGATGGTTGAGAATAGCTGGGGTGCAAAGTCGGGTTATAAGGGCAACCTTATTATGACCGACGAGTGGTTCAACGAGTATATGTTCCGCCTTGTTGTGGAGCGCAAATATGTACCTGAGGATATTCTTAAGATGCTAAATCAGAAGCCGATAATGCTTCCGGCGTGGGATCCGATGTTTGCCCCCGAAGAGTAATAGAAAAGACCGCTGTTTCGGCGGTCTTTTCTATTAATAGAGATAAAACACAATTCCTATTGCGTGGCATATCATCGCCAAGTTTATCAGCAGATGCCACACCAGATGGTGATACTTAAAACTCTTTTTGGCGTAGATTGCCGCACCGATGGTGTAGAAGATTCCGCCGGCGGCAATCAGCACAAGAAGTGGGGTAGAGGCGTTGTTCCAAAAGAGCGGGAAGAAGATAACAATCATCCAACCCATAATAAGGTAAATCGTAAGGCTGATTGACGGTATCGAGCGACGCGACAACGACTTATAGAAAATACCGAACAAGACCATAACCCACTGAATAATAACAATAAGTGTTCCCTGCCAGCCACCAATTACATAGAGCGCAATCGGGGTATAGGAGCCCGCAATGGCGAGGTAGATCATTATGTGGTCGAGGATGTGGAATACCGCCTTATGCTTCGACTCGGGCTGCATCGAGTGGTAGAGTGTCGAGCATAGGAACATCAAAAAGATGCAGATAACAAAGGTCGAAACGCCCGCGCTCGCCAAGATAGGTGCCGCCGTGCCGTGTACAAAGGCCCAAACAGCCGAGAAGGGTAGTGCTAAAAGGGTTAAAACCGCCATTACGCCGTGCGAAACAGAGTTTGCCACCTCCTCGCCAAATGTTGGAATGTATATCAACTTTTTGAGCTTTTCTTTCATTTTGTCTATTTTTTCGTGGCAAAGGTAGTTAAAAATTTAAATCTATAATGTTGGATTTGGGCAACAAAGTATCGTTTATAGTTTTTGCCTATAGGTGCATCAGAATTTATGATTTGCATAAATGGAAATAAAGAGATAAATTTGCCTAACAAAAGATGTTTAAACGATGAAAAATTCTCTTAAAATTAACATGGGCATTGACCTGTTGCTCTTTTTGGCAATGGTTGTAACAAGTATCAGCGGTGTTGTTATCAAAATTATCGCTCCTTTGCGCCGCGTTGCCGAGCAGGAGTGGGTACGCAGGGCTGCAGCGTGGTTCTTCGAGTCGTGGAACCGTCGCACTTGGGCCGCGATACACCTCTGGGCAGGCGTTGTGGTAATGGTGCTTTTGGTGCTCCACATTGTTCTTCATTGGAAGGTAATCGACGGTTTCTGCTCCAAGTATATTGTGAATAAGACAGTGAGAGCAGCGTTCTACGCTCTCCTTTTGGTACTGTTGTTGCTCTCGGTTATTCCGTGGGTATATGCCTTTTAACACTTAATTTTTGAACTTAAAACATTGTAATACTATGGCTGTGAAATTTTATCTTTGCCCTCATTGCGGCAATGTCATTCAGAAGGTTGTGGACTCTAAGGTTCCTGTGGTTTGTTGTGGCGAGAAGATGCAGGAGTTGGTGCCAAACACCGTTGATGCAAGCAACGAGAAGCATGTTCCTGTGGTAACACGCATCGACGATTGTCATATCAAGGTTGAGGTGGGCAGCGTGGCACATCCGATGTTGCCTGAGCACCACATCTGCTTTATCTATGTCGAGACAGAGAAGGGTGGTATTCGTGTCGATTTGACCGATAAGCCCGAGGCTGTTATCTGCGTCTGCACCGATAAGCCGATTGCGGTTTACGAATATTGCAACTTGCACGGACTCTGGAAGACAGAGCTCTAAAAAATACCCTCTTTAACGAAGAAGACCAACCCCGAAAGGTTGGTCTTTTCTATTGAGCTTTTGCTGTCTCCTATTTACTATTCTTGTTGGTGAGCAACTTGCCCTGATACTCGCCGGTCAACGAGTTGAGGAATGCAACGATCAAATCCTCCTCCTCGTCGGTAAGAACAACACCCGACTGATATGTTCCCATATCGCATACAGCCTCTTTAAGCGAGGTGCGGGTACCGTCGTGGTAGTATGGCCAAGTGAGAGCTACATTGCGCAAGCCCGGCACCTTGAAGCGGTGACGATCGCGCTCTACGCCTGTCTGCTTGAAACGGCCATTATCCTCCTCGGTAAGCTCCAAACCGCGGTCTGCGAAGTAGTGCTTGCGCAAGCCCATCAACTCGTAGCTTTCGCCACCGAGGTTCTTGCCCACATGGCAGGTTGCGCAGTTGTACTTCTTGAAGAGCTCGTAACCCTGCAACTCCTCGGCTGTTATAGCCCCCTTGTCGCCACGCAAATACTTGTCGAAGCGAGAGTTAGGAGTGATGAGTGTGCGCTCGAACTGCTCGATTGCATCGGTAATAGTTGCCTGCGACAAACCCTCGGGATATACCGCCTTGAACTCCTTTACAAATTTGCGGTCTTTGTTGAGCTTTGCAACGATAGCATCGAAGTTTGGTGAAGCCATCTCCACCGGATTTACCGGAGGTCCTGCAGCCTGGTCGGCGAGAGTTACGGCGCGACCATCCCAGAACTGTACAAAGTTGTATACGGCATTATAAACGGTTGGAGCATTTACTCCTCCGAGCTTGCCCTCAACGCCCTCCGAGTATTGCTTGTTATCAACGCCTGCGGTGTTCAAGCCGTGGCAAGATGCGCACGACACGGTGTTATCCACCGACAAACGCTTGTCGTGATAGAGTTTAAAGCCCAAAGCTGCCTTTGCCTCGTCGTATGGCAAGGTCAAATCGATTGGGCGAACAGGCTCGCAGCCACATACGCCATCGTTGTAGTGAGCGGTGCGATAAGCCGCAACCCACTCGAGAATGAGATCGCGCTTAGCATTTGTCATGCGACTACCCCAATGCACAAGGTAGTATTTCGCCATAGGCATGCGCTTGTCGAGCGCCACCTTCTCAACCTTTGCCATATCGACAGGGTTGAGTGTTCCCTCGCCCGATTCGAGCACCTTCCACATAGGCTCCATATCGAAGGCGCGATAACCCTCGTCGATATCCTTCTTCATCACTTTGCCCACAACCGGGAGTTTGAAGTAGGCCGGCAACTCGGGATTTGCCGAGTGGCAATCCAAGCAGCCACCCTTAACAAAGATTGCAGCCACGCGCTGATTGAGCGGATAGTCAGCCGAAGGCACACGATCAGAGATGCGGAAGATGGCAAGTGCCACAGCCACAAGTAGCAGAGCTAAAAAGAGTAATTTCTTCTTCATAACGACTGTTGTTTTTAAATGGTTAATTATTGATTATAGGAATGAACACTTTTTGATGCCGAAGGGAGATAATTTACCCCATACCAACACATCTGCAACGATAGGAAGCCGACAATGAGCAACACGCAAAAACCCTTTACGGCGCGAGGGCGCAAAAGGCGCAAATGTATGGCCCCCAGATAGATAAACCAAGTTGCCGCAGCCCACGCCTCCTTGGCATCCCAGCTCCAATACTCTCCCCACGCCTGCTTTGCCCACAAGGCTCCTGTCAGCATACCTACGGTGAAGAGAGCAACACCTCCGCCGAGCAGATTGTCGATGGCCGATAGCACTCGCTCGTCGCGCTTTACGAGGTAGTAGAGCGCCATAAGCGTCGCTACACCAAGCAGTGCGTACGAGAACATATATACCGCCACATGAGGCATAAACCAGGCACTCTGCAATGCCGGCATAAGGCTCTTGTCGTGGAGTTCGGGGCGCAGACAATTTATCACCATAAAGACTGTGGCAAGGAGTGTCGAAAAGCTGAGCACCCACTTAAAGCGCCACCTTGCATAGGTCGCCACACCCGCCACGAGTAGGAAGAGTGAGTACCAAAGTCGCGTTTCGCCCATTGTGCGCATTGGTGGTCGCTCGAGCGAGAGCCACAACATCGCCACAAAGGCACCGAGCGCGGCCACTGCAAGCGACGATGCTGCAAGGGCAAGGGTGCGACGGTTGCACAAGGCAAGCACCGATGCCGCAATAGCCAAAAGGGCTGTTGCACCTGCAAACCAAGGGAATATGTTCCAACTCGTCATCATCGTTTTGCTCCTCCAAATCCTTGCAAAAAGATAATAAATGCTCCGAGCAATAACATCGTAATGCCCGCTGCGGTAACGGCGTGCCAAGGCTCTCGCACAACCTGCAATATGCAGCCGTCAGCCTCGTAGCTCACCAGATATATATCCTCGCCATACTTTTGTGAGTATGGGCTATTTACCTCGATATCGACAACTTTATCATCCACAGCAACCGTTGCGCGGAACATTTGCGGAGTGCCATTTTCGGAGTTTTCGACCTTGAAATCAACAAGGCGCAACTCGTAGTCGAGATAGCTCTTTGTACCTTGCTCGTTTATAACTTCGCGAGTTGGTGTTTTGCCCACTTCTGCTCGTAAAATCTGCTTGTCAGGGGCGCCGAGCAGCGCCGATGTTACCGCCAGCCACAATCCGCAATGGGTGATAACGAAGCGCCAACGCACACCCTTCTCGTTGCGCCAGCCTCGCAATATGACGAGTGTTAGAACGGTCTGAGCGAAGAGGAAACCTCCGATTACGGGCCATGATGTAGTTGCGGGACAGCTCTGCAAGCCAAGCACGACAGATAAAACAGCCACTACTGCCAATGCGATATACGAGGCTTCGGGCGAGAGCAGATATTGTACGACGATGTTGGTTGCGCGACGGCGATAACTCTCCCAAATGAGCGCAATCCACAGCGCTCCGAGCAGAAGATTCATCGGTGCAGAGAAGAGCCATACGGGAAATGCGCCACAAAGCCACTGCACACCAAAAAGTGCAGCAGCGAAAACCACAAGAACAATGCGTGGCATACGGTATTGTGTCGAACTTCTCATTTCGGCTACTTTTCCGAAGGTAAAGATAGTAAAATTATTATTAAAAACCACCATCGCAGAACAAAGTTTTTAATTTTTTCACCGCTCTTTGCGCCACTCTTTATATTTCATAATATAAAATTAGGAAGATTTTTTTTGCATTTTATACGAAATATGCCGAAAAATCACTATCTTCGAGGGTAAATATTGCATATTTTGCACATTCGGCATACGGAAAAACAACTAAAAAATGAACTGATATGAAAACTTTGACTAAACTTTTTGTGGCGGTTGCAGCGTTGGCAGTTGGATTTGCTTGTACAACCGACGCAACCAATGACCTCGGCGCAAACATCCTGGGGGGGGGTAAAACTACTATTACACTTTCATTGGAGGAGTCGCGTACACAGCTCGGCACCGAGGCTAATGGAATTTACCCCGTTTCGTGGTGTGATAACGACGCCATTTCGGTAAATGGCACCCCTTCAAAGTCGATTACTATCGCTAATGGTGGCAAGGTGGCTACCTTCACCTTCGACGGTGTGGTGAACTACCCTTACAACATCGCATATCCTGCGGCAGCTGATGGTAAGGTTATCTTCGCTGCGAAGCAGTCGCACACCGAGAGCACTTTTGCTAACGGTGCGGCAACTATGTATGGCTATGCAGAGTCGGAAGGTGGCATGAAACTCAACCACCTCACAGGTGTATTGAAGATCGCTGTTCAGGGCGACAAGACCCTCTCTCACGCCCAGATTTCGACCATTGACCGTGCCCCTATCGCAGGCACCTTCGCAATTGACTTCGCATCGGGCGAGGTCTCTCCTACCGCAGAGTCGGCAGTCGTTATCAACTACTCGTTTGGTGATGGCGTGCATCTCTCGTCGACACCGCTCTATATGCATAATTCAGTACCCGAGGGCGAATACGACGAGCTCTATATCACACTCTACGACACCGAGGGTGGCGTGATGTTCGCAAAGACTAAGGCTGACGAGAAGAGACCTCTCGGGGCGGGTGTTGTGCGCCACTTCACTACCCCTATCGATTATATGCCGACTTCGTCGCTCCATATCATCAAGGACGTAGCATCATTGAAGGCGTTGCCAAGTGCAAATACCGATGCTGTAGTGATTTGCGATATCGATCTCTCGGGCGAGGCATGGACTCCGCTCAAGGGTTATAGCGGAACTCTCAATGGTAATGGCTACGCTATCAAGGGTTTGACTGCTCCATTGTTCGAGAGCACAAGCGCAACTATCAAGGGCTTGCACCTCGAGGATGTGAACATCACCAAAAACTCGTTGACTTCAATGGGAGCTTTGGTCGGCACCTACAGCGGTACCGAGATTTCGCACTGCTCGGCAAGCGGAAATATCACTTTGACCCGAGCATCTACCGCTGTTACCAACTTGAGTGCTCTCATTGGTAGCATCACAACCACTTCGAACTACATCGTTAGCGATTGTACCAACAACTGCGTGATGAATCTCACCTTGTCGTCTACAAACTCGAAGTACAACTTCAATGTCGGCGGTGTCGTTGGCTTCACTGCTGATGTTGCCGACACCGTAGAGGGTCACTTCGTGAACAATACCAACAATGCGGCTATCACCGTTTCAACTCCTGAGGGTGGTTCGTTGGTTAGCCAGCTTGTTTTGGGTGGTGTTTTGGGCTATATCGGCTTTGTAGATACATACATCGACGGTTGCCATAACACTGCAAACATTAGCGCAAATATCGCATCTACCACAGGTGTTACCGTAGTTGGTGGTGCTGCGGGTGCTGTATATCGTGCAACAACCGGCAAGACAGCCTATGTTGTGGATGCAAATAATATCACCAACTCGGGCAAAGTTACCGTTAACGTAAACTCGACCAATGCTATCAATGTTGCGGGTTGCTTCGCTCGTTTGTGCGACGACAAGCATACCGGATCAATGAAGGTGGAGAACTTCGTAAATAGCGGTGCCATTGCATTGAATAGCGACACCTCTTGTAGCGGTAAGACATATATGGGAGGAGTCATTGGTTGGGGTGTAAACTCTATGGCTTGTAAAAATCTCCGCAACGAGGCGACCGGTACCGTAACCGCAACTATGGCTTCGAAGACCGGCGAGGAGTTCCACATTGGTGGTCTCTTCGGTTACTTGCGAGTTTTGAAGTTGAGCAATATGAGCGCTAAGGACTGCTACAACAAGGCACAGATCTCTTCAAACTTGACTGCTGCCGAGTGTAAGCACAATGTTGGCGGTTGCTTCGGTTTGTTGTTCCCATTCACATCCAATGCCTACAACATCACATTGGATAATGTCGATAACTACGGCGGTATTCTCATCAACTGCAAGAACAAGGCGAGCGAAACCAATGTTGGTGGTATCGTGGGCGGTATGACCGATGGTACAACAAATACTGCAACCACAAATGTATTCAAGATTATGAATTGCGACAATGTGGGCGACAGCAACAATAAGTTCCATATCACTAACGGTGCTTACGGCACATTCCACGTTGGCGGTATTATGGGCCCTTGTTTCTCGCATGTCGATATGGACGATTGCTCTAACAGTATGGACTTCCTCTTCGATGCCGACAAGGCTACTACTACCAATATGTGGGGCGGTTGCATCGTTCGATTCACTCCGCAGGCAAAGGTTGAAGGTCGTACAACAACTATCGACAACTTTACCAATACAGGTAATGCCCTCTTTATTCCAAAGACCTCGATTGCGGGTTACAATATCTATTCAGGCTTCGTGTCATATATGGCAGCCGATGGCCCTGTGCACGCCGTAATAGCTAACAATATTGTAAATAAGGGTAATATCAAGGTAGACTCTCCTCTCATTAGCAACACCCTCTTTGCAGGCGGTTTCGGTGGATACTACCAGTACAAGAATAGCTTGACTATGTCCAATAGTACCAACTACGGAAGCATCGATATTACTACAGAACAGTCTAAGGGTAATGTCTTCATCGCCGGATTCGTAGGCACTACATATCACGCAGGCGCAAACCTTGTCTTCACAAATTGCCACAACGAAGAGAGTGCTACCATATCATTCCACACCTCTAAGCACGAGGTGGACTACAACATCTTCCTGGGCGGTCTTTTCGGCTTGCCACGCGTAGGTGTTGAGTTAAATAACTGTAGCAACAAGGCTAATGTTACCTTAACCGGTAGTCATGAGTACCCTACAGAGACTTTCTATACTGTTGTAGGCGGTATCATCGCACGCTTCAGCGGTACATTCTTGAACCTCTCTGATGTTACCAACACAGGCGATATCATTATCGGTACAGACGAGAAGCCATTCAGCATCAACACTATGTTGAAAGTAGGAGGTATTGGTGGATCGGTAGAGGGCACGGCCACTTGCACCTACGACTTCAAAGCACCAATACTCAACACAGGCGATATCCTCTATACAAATGTAACTATCGGCAACTTGGAGGCATCATACATCGGTGGTGTGGTTGGCGAGACTACCGTGCCGATTTCGAACGTAAGCGCAATCTGCGACATCAAGGCTATGGCTATTCCAATGAAGGGTATGATTATGGGTATCCCTTATGCCGAGGCGACCAAGGTGACAAACTTCACCGTTGGTGGCTCGATCATCACTGACTACAACGTCGAGGACGAGAGCTACAAGTCTATATACCTCGATCAGTCGAACTACTTCAACTACATCTACGGCACTCCTATCGAGCAGAGTGTTGCAGAGGCTGATGGTGGCTCGTGCACATCTGTAATCAAGTAATAACCTTCAAACGATTTACGATTATGAGAAACTATTTAAGACCAGAGATTGATATTCACGAAGTCGTAGCCGAGAGGGGTTATGGAGATAGCGTTCTTCTTCCGGGCTTCGGCGGCGAGGATGACGAATTGGTGTACTAAGCCAATGGCTAAAAAGAATAATCGGGCAAGGAAACTCGCCCGATTATTTCTCTTTATAGCGTAGTGATTAACCCTGTCGCTCCGACTTAGGAGTACCGTTGTGAGTTCCCGAGCGCAACAACTTGCGCACATAGAGCTTACTACCACTCACTGCAAAGCGGCATCACCGCCAAACACGCCAACAATATTCTTCACAAACTCTTCATTGTCGACTATGATTTTTTGAAACTTTAGAATAGGCAAGATTATAAAAAATCGAACAAAATATAGATTGGCAAATATAATTTGCCGCAAAAATTTTCGTACCTTTGCGAAGCCTCCCCAAAAATTGGAGGGCAGAGAAGATTACTATGGTTAAAAAACTACTCAAAAACTTAGGCCTTTGGATTCTTGTGGCTATGATCGCAGGAGTCATTGCAGGCTTCGCTATGGGCGAGGAGGCGACAATGTTTGCTCCGCTCGGAACCCTCTTTATTCAGCTTATCAAGATGTTGGTGGTGCCGTTGGTTGCCGTATCGATTATTTCGGGCGCAGCATCGCTCGGCAGCAGCCGCTCGGCGGGCAAAATCGGTGTCGTGAGTATCGGTTACATCTTGCTGACAACTGTAGCGTCGATAATTCTTGCCATTGTTGCGGGTCTTATCTTCAAGCCGGGTGCAGGTCTTAGCGCCGAGGGTGTCGCCTCGATTGCTGCACACGCATCGGCTGATCAGGGTGCCCCTACAGACCTCTCGTTCTGGGATACCGTCATCGGAATGATTCCTGCCAACCCTATCCAGGCTTTTGCCGAAGGTAACATCCTACAAATAATCGTCTTTGGACTCTTCCTCGGCTTTGGTATCGCCGCAATCTCGGAGGAGAAGCGCATAAAGGTTATCAACGGCTTGAACTATATCCTCGAAGCGTTGATTTGGTGCATCGGTAAGGTGATGCTGGTGGCACCGATAGGAGTCTTCGGCCTTATGGCCGAGGCGGTCGGAACATTCGGTTTCGATGTGCTTGTCAAGGTTATAAACCTCTTGTGGGTAAACCTCCTTGCAGCATTAGTTATGGGTATCGTTATCTACCCTTCGACCATAGCTTTGCTTTCGAATGTGGGCATTAAAACCTTCTTCCGCGAGATGGTGCGACCTCAGATTGTGGCCTTCTCGACAGCATCGTCGATGGCTACCCTTCCTGTAACTATGGGAGCTTGCGACAATATGGGCGTATCGAAACAGGTTACAGGCTTTGTGGTACCGCTCGGAGCTACGATAAATATGACGGGCAATGCCATCTACTACACCCTTGTGGCGATGTTCTTTGCGCAGTTCTACGGTATCGAGCTCGGTATTGCGCAGTATGTGGCAATTACCGTTACCGCCTCGCTCGGCAGTATCGGTCAGGCGGGTGTTCCGGGCCCTACATTGATGGTTGTGGCGGTGTTGGCGGCGGCAGGTATTCCGATTGAGGGCTTGCCTTTGCTCTACGCCTTGGACCGTATTTTCGATATGATTCGCACCGTGCTGAATATTACAGGCGATGCCGCTTGTGCTGCGGTAACCGACAGAATAGCGATTGGAAAAGATAAATAAACCATATAGAAATTAAAATTATGAGAAAATTAACTCTTTTATTGTGCGGTTTGTTGGCAGTTGCAACAATTTCGGCACAGCAGATTACAGATGATGCAAAGCGTCGTGCAGCAGAGCTCGTATCGAAGATGACCCTCGAGGAGAAGCTCGATTACATTGGCGGTTACAATCGCTTCTACATCCGTCCTATCGAGCGCCTCGGCATACCTGAGATTCGTATGGCCGACGGTCCGCAGGGTGTTCGCAACAATACCAAGAGTACAATGTTTGCTTCGGGTGTCGCCGTGGCTGCCACTTGGAACAAGGAGGCTGTTCACAATATGGGTGTAGGCCTTGGTCAGGATTGTCGCGCACGCGGTGTGCATATCTTGCTTGGCCCTGGCGTAAACATCTATCGCTCGCCACTCTGCGGTCGTAACTTCGAGTATTTTGGTGAGGATCCATATTTGGCAGCGCAGACAGCAGTACAGTATATCAAGGGTGTGCAGAGCCAGGGAGTAATGGCTTGTATCAAGCACTACGCAGCCAACAACCAGGAGTGGGATCGCCACCATGTATCATCGGATGTTGACGAGCGCACATTGCACGAGATCTACCTTCCGGCATTCCGCGCAGCGGTTGAGGAGGCGGGTGTAGGCTCGTTGATGGCGTCGTACAACCTTATCAACTCGGTACACGCAACCGAGAACAAATACCTCAACATCGAGGTTTTGCGCAATATGTGGGGCTTCGAGGGTATTTTGATGTCGGACTGGACAGCAACTTACTCGGCTGTAAACGCTGCAAATGGAGGTCTCGATCTCGAGATGCCTGCAGGTCGCGTAATGAACTACAAACACCTCGCTGAGCCTATCGCAAATGGCGTTGTAGATGTTCGCACAATCGACACAAAGGTTCAGCACATTCTCCAGACCCTTATCGCCTTCGGTTTCTTCGACCGTCCGCAGAAGGATGAGAAGATAGGCGAGCGCAACCCATTCTCGGATAACGCATCGCTCGAGCTCGCCCGCAATGGCGTTGTAATGCTCAAGAATGACGGTATTCTTCCGCTCAAGAGTGGCAAGGTAGCTGTTACAGGTATCCAGTCGAAAAGAGTTCCTACCGGTGGTGGTAGTGGCTATGTTCACCCATTCGAGACATGCTCGGTTGAGGAGGGCCTTTCGCAGGTCGAGAACTACAAAACAATCTCTACCGGAGACATCTTCACCCACTCGTTGGAGAATCACTTCTACACCTCGGCAGACCTTAAAACTCCAGGCTTGAAAGCAGAGTATTTCAACACCAAGAATTGCTCGGGCGAGGTTGTTTGGAGCCATACAGCAACATCTATCAAGCACAACTGGAAGAAGAATTCGCCACATAAGCTCGTTAATAAGGATGGTTTCTCAATCCGTTGGAGCGGTGTTTTCTGCAGCAAGGAGAACGAGGATATTATCTTTGAGCTCTCGGGTGATGACGGCTATCGTATGTTTATCGACGACGAGGAGGTTATGGCCGATTGGCGTAACCACTCTCGCAGCGTACGCACATACAACTTCAAGGCCAAGGCAAACAAGAAGTATAATATCCGCATCGAGTATTTCGACAACTCGAGCGATGCAATGGTGGCATTCCAAACCTATAATCAGGGCTACCTCAAGCAGAATGCCAAGACTTTCAAGTCGGCAGATGCGGTTGTTGTATGCGTAGGCTTCGACTCTTCGACCGAGAAGGAGGGACGCGATCGTAAGTTTGAGTTGCCATACGAGCAGGGCAAGTTTATCAACGAAGTGGCCGCTATCAACCCTAATGTCATTGTGGTTGTAAATGCTGGTGGCGGCTTCGAGATGGAGAGCTGGTTGAACTCTGCAAAGGCTGTTTTGTTGGCTTGGTATCCTGGTCAGAAGGGTGGTCAGGCTATTGCCGAGATTATCTCGGGTAAACTCTCGCCAAGCGGTCACCTTCCAATCTCTATCGAGCGTCGCTTGGAGGATAACCCAACCTGGGGTAGCTACTACCACAACCTCGATGTCGACACCCGCAAGAGCCCTTACAAGCGCGTAAACTACAAGGAGGGTGTATTCCTCGGCTATCGTGGCTACGATCGCAAGGAGGTTAAGCCTCTCTTCCCATTCGGCTTCGGCTTGAGCTATACAACATTCAAGTATGACAACTTCAAGGTTACCCCTTCGGCTGAGAGCTACCTTGTGGAGTTCGATGTTACAAATACAGGCAAGATGGACGGTGCCGAGGTTGCTCAGGTCTATGTAGGCTTCAACGACAAGAGTGTACCGCACCCTGTAAAGGAGTTGAAGGGCTACGACAAGGCTATGATTAAGAGCGGTGCAACCAAGCATTTTGCTATCACATTGCCTTACAAGGAGTTGGCATACTACGATATCTTCTCGCACAATTGGGCCGATGCATCGAAGGATGTAACAATCTATGTGGGTTCATCGTCGGAGGAGATTCACTTTACACAGCAGGCAAAACACTAAAAAAGAAGAGAATGGAACAGACGGAGTATTTTGATACATTCGAGAATAACCTCTTGCAGGAGTTGATGAAGCTCTCCACATCGCACAAGATGTTGGAGGGCACCCTCCTCGCATCGGACGATATCGACGATCGTTGGAAGGAGTTTGCTCCCGAGTATATGGCCGATGTCGTGCCGCAGGTAAACGCCTTTCCTGCAGCCGCTATTGCATGGGCAGGCTATGTGGGAATGGCTGTTGCACACCGCTGGGATGAGGATTGGGCAACCTATGCTGCCGAGCCTTACGAGAAGTTGCATGGCGAGCAGGGCTTTGACGATATGGATGAGCATATCATGCAGAACATCCTCGGTCTTTCGCTCGAGTCGGAGGAGGCTCAGAAAATTGAGAATATGATGCGTCGTTGCGCCAACACAGCTATTACCTATATCCGCCGTGAGGATACCGAGGCGCAGAGTACCAAGGCCTTCTACATCTTCGCTCGCACCACCCGCGTAATGTTCCGCATCGGTGCAGCAATGGAGCTTCACCGCCTTGGCTACAAGTTCGAGAAGGTGAATGTTGCCGATATGGCAAACTAAATGACCATTAGCTTTTAGCCATTGGCCATTAGCCATAAAAAATAAGTTGGGTGTTCGCCCAACTTATTTTTCTTTTATGTTGTTTTTTCTTAGAAGTGCGAAACCTTCTCGCCCAAGATACCCGACAAGAGGTTGTTTGCTGCCGAAGATGCTCCGATACGGAAGAGATCGGTGGTGAGCCACTCCTCGCCGAGGATCTCCTCAACGATTGTGTAGTACAACGCAGCATCCTCAGGTGTGCGAACACCACCTGCAGCCTTGAAACCAACCTTTACGCCGGTCTTCTCGTAGAACAACTTGATGGCACGACACATCACAACAGCCGCCTCAGGGGTTGCTGCAACATCTATCTTGCCGGTCGAAGTCTTGATAAAGTCGGTACCTGCCAACATCGAAATCAACGACGCATCGTGGATCAACTGCGGAGTCTTCAAAGCTCCGGTCTCGAGGATAACCTTCAAAACAACATCGTTGCCCATCTCCGACTTGATAACCTCAACCTCGGCCGCCGCCTCGTCGTAGTTGCCGGTGAGAACCTTACCTACATTCATCACGATATCCACCCCGTCGGCACCATTCTCGATAGCCATAGCCACCTCCAACATCTTCACCTCGAGGAAGGTCTGCGAAGCAGGGAAACCCGCCGCCACGCTTGTGATTCGCATTGGTGAGCCATCAACAGCCAAACCAACAGTCTCTACAAACGAAGGATATACGCAGATTGAGGCCACATTCTCCAACTCAGGATACTTAGCGTAGAAATCTACCGCGCGCTTTGCGAATGCCGACACCGACTCAACCGAGTCGTTGCAGGTGAGTGTTGTCAAATCGACAGCCGAGAGAGCAAAAGCGTAGACCTCTTTGCGGCAGTTGCGAGCCGATAACTCCTTGATGCGGGCAACCTCAGCTGCCACCTCCGCCTCAGTCAGCGACGGAGCAAACTCCTGTAATTTTACCTTGTACTCCATATCTCTTACTATTTTATTCCGCGAACATTCTTCTCCCAAGCCCAAGCCGAACGCAAAGTGTCGTCCAACGAACGCTCTGCCTTCCAACCAAGTTCCTCGTTTGCGTGGGTTGTGTCTGCCCAGATAGCCACAACATCGCCCGGACGGCGTGGTGCAACCTTGTAGTTGAGCTTCAACTCGTTTACGCGCTCGAAGGTGTTCACCAACTCCAATACCGATACTGCACGACCTGTGCCAATGTTGAAGATCTCGTAGTTCTCCTTGCTCTTTTCGTCAATCATGCGCTGGATTGCTACAACATGAGCCTTTGCCAAATCTACAACATCGATGTAGTCGCGCAAGCACGAACCGTCAGGAGTGTTGTAGTCGTCGCCGAATACCGAAAGACACTCGCGAACGCCTGCAGCAGTCTGAGTGATAAATGGCACGAGGTTCTGCGGTACACCGCGTGGCAACTCGCCGATAAGAGCCGATGGGTGAGCACCGATTGGGTTGAAGTAGCGCAATGCGATACCCTTCAAGCCCTCAGCGCCGTATGC
>JAFZDR010000022.1 GCA_017561105.1 Alistipes sp.
ACTTGGAGCCTGCATTGAAGGATGCTCCTATCGGCACAACCTACCAGTTCGAGCGTGTAGGCTACTTCTGCCCTGATACCGACTCGACAGCCGACCACTTGGTGTTTAACCGCACCGTGACCTTGAAGGATTCGTGGGCGAAGATTAACAAGTAATCGAAATAGATAAACAATAAGGCGATGAAGAGGTTTATTGTAGTATTGGTGTTGGCACTCCTTGCGGTTGGCATTGCGTCGGCTCGCAAGGGTGGCGCATCGTTTCCGTTCGATCCAAAGGAGGCGGTGCTTGTGTCGCATCCCGATAACCTTATGTCGCATACCACATCGACCGTAATTCGTAAGAATGGCGATGTCTTTGTGGCTCATATTCGCGATCAGAAGCACAACCACGAGGATGGAAAATCGAGCTCTATCGAGGTGGTAATCAGTAAGTTCAACTTGAAGGATTTGCGTTCGCCTCGTATCACCTACACTACCGTTATGTCGGTAGGTGGTCAGCTTGGCTGCTTCAAGCAGTCGGATACAATGCCAACCTACGATCCATTCCTCTTCGATGCAGGCGATAAACTGCGTTGCCTATTTTATGGCTATGGCGAGGAGGGTTGGACACTCCTTTCGGTTGATATCGACCCTAAGAGTTGTGAATTGGCAAAGGAGGTTAAGCAGGTTATGTTGACCTACCAGGTTGATGGTCGCCGCAAGAGCGTTCCGATAACTGCTCCGGGTTTTCGCAAGTTCTATGAGGATATCGGTGTGACCGATTTCAAGCGTTACGAGCGAGCTATTCCGGATAAGAAATTTACCCGCTATGGCGATTGGTGGTATAGCGTAATCGGCAACTGGTGCTGCCGTGGCTCAATTCCGGCTGTGGTTCGTACCAAGAATGGTATCGACTTGGAGTTGGTCTTTACCTGTCCTGAGTATATTTGGGGTGCATCCGAAACCGCTATGGCTATAAAGGATAATCGTTGCTACATCATTGCTCGCACGGCTCGTCCGAGCGATAGGAGCAAGCGCGGTGTCTATATGGGTTGCTACTCGCTCACCGATGGAGAGTGCTTGCGCAAACCGTATAAGATTGGCTCGGTTGAGTCGCGCCCCGACCTTTTGCTCTTCAAAAATAAGGTCTATGCGATGTATAATACCGATCCGTCGTATATCAACGAGAACGGAAAGCGCGTCTATCGTAGCCGTATTCGCCTGTCGGAGATAATGAAGGATGGCTCGGTGTTGCGAGCTTGGGAGATTTCGTCGCCATATAGTATCCAGTATTACTGTATGAACGAGCATAAGGGAAAGGCGTATCTCTCGTTTGTGGAGGATAGATTCTTGCGTGCTAATTCATACAAGGGCAATATCGCCTTTATTAAGTTGGATTTGTAGAGATGAAGTACCGTACCGAGATAGATGTCAAACCGCTTGCAGAGGGGGTGAACTATGGCGCGAAGATTTTTGCGCTCGGCTCCTGCTTTGCGGAGAGTATCTCGGAACGATTGCAAAGAGCGAAGTTTTCGGTTGTGACAAACCCTTTCGGGGTGCTGTTTAATCCCTTCTCGATAGCCAGTGCGCTCGAGAGATTGGATGGAGCACGCAACTTTGCAGTGTGCGATATTACAGCGGGACGAGATGGCTATTTCTCGTTCGATGCTCACTCTTCGCTCAATGGCAAAAGCCATACCGAGGCCTTTGCCAATATGAATAGAGCGGTGGCTCAAGGCTCGAAGGCGCTGCACGATGCCGATTGGGTGATTTTGACCTTCGGCACAGCGTGGGTCTACGAGAGAGAGGGTAGAGTGGTGGCAAATTGCCACAAACAATCTGCAGCAGAGTTCAGCCGCAGACGATTGTCGGTTGCGGAGATAGTCGAGCGATACAGCCGACTCTTCGAGGGTGCTCTGCGTGATAAAAAAGTTATTTTGACGGTCAGCCCCGTACGCCATATTGGCGATGGCTTGCAGGAGAACAGCGTGAGCAAGGCGACACTGCGTTTGGCTGTTGAGGAGCTGGTTGCAAAGTACGAAAATGTGAACTATTTTCCGTCGTACGAGATTTTAATCGACGATTTACGCGACTATCGCTACTATGCCGATGATCTGGCACATCCGTCGAATATGGCGGTTGAGTATGTGTGGGAGCGCTTCTGCGACGCTGTAATGACGGAGGATACAAGGGCAAAACTTCCGCAGGTGGAGCAGATTGTTGCGGCAGCGGAACATCGCCCGTTTAATCCCGATAGCGAGGCTCACAAGAACTTCTGCCGAAAGATGTTAGCAAAGGTTGATATGATGCCCGAGATAGATTTCTCACTCGAAAAGAGTGTGTTTGAAAAACATTTGTAGATGAAACAAAGACGATACATATTACTCCTTGCGCTACTCGCTGTAGCGGTTGCTGATGCAGCACCTCGATTGGTGGTGAATATCGTGGTTGGCGGTATGCGCCAGGGCGATATTGCTCGCTACGAGAAGAATTTGAGCAATGACGGCTTCTTGCGTTTGCGAAGTGAAGGTGCCGAATTTACCGAGTGTTACGCAAACTATGCGCCAACAACTTCGGAGGCTGGCTTGGCAACATTTGCAACCGGTACTACACCTTCGATGCACGGCATCTTCTCCTCTGTAGGCTACGATCGCATAAGTGCTTCGGAGATAAAGATATGCTACACTCCGCGCCCCGAGTTGCAGGGTCTTGTGCGCAAAGAGGTGGATGAGGAGCGCACAACACAGCCGTTTATTGTGCCGACATTGTCGGAGTCGGTTGTAAACTCGTTCGAGCGCAATCGGGCTATCACTATAGCGCATAAGCCGCTCTCGGCAATGATCTTGTCGGGCAAAAAAGGTGAGTGCTATTGGTTAAATGATAAGGGTCGTTGGATGTCCGCCGATTGTTATATGGAGTCGTTGCCGTCGTGGGTACGAAGCTACAACGAGGAGGATATAAACCGAATGTTTGCTACCGATACATGGTACGGACGATATACGCGCGACTACTACCGTAACAGCCGAACCACCGATATTTCGGTCTATGATGAGGGTAGCGCCAAGCGAGTGCGTCAGGGTCGTAAGGTCTCTGAGGGTTGGGTTGACAGAATGTTGTCGATGCCTTCGGGCAACTTTGCAATCTTCGAGTTTGCAAAGCGTGCCGTGGGACAGATGGTGCCACTGCATGTTAAGGATGAGTGCAAGGTGTTGAATATATGCCTCGATGTACCTCGCGCAATTGCCGAGAAGTATGGTTCGGATTCGATCGAGTACGAGGATATGTTCTACTCGCTCGATGCTCTGTTGGCGGAGTTTCTGACCTTCCTCTATGCGCAGATGCCTTCGCGTAAAGATGTTGTTGTGGTGCTGACTTCGGATGGCGGAGTAAGTCCTACAAGTGTGCAGAATAGCGATACTCACAGATTTAACTCGCGCCAGTTTGGGGTTATTATGAACGCCTTTCTAAGTGCGCGTTACGGCCAGGATAATTGGGTGCTGGGATATACAAATGGCTCGCTCTATCTCAACCACGATGTTATCTATCGTCATAAACTCAGTGTCGAGGAGGTGCAGAACGAGGCGGCAACTTTTGCCTTGCAGTATCGAGGTATAGCTACAGCTGTTACGGCTACAGCAATGCGTTCGGCGCAATTCTCGGATGGCGTGATGGCGTTGTTGCAGAATGGCTACAATCCGCGACGCTCGGGCGATGTGATTTTGTCGCTCGATGTTAATCGCATAGAGTTGGATTCGCGACGAGTTGCAATGTCGGGCTCGGTATATAACTATGATCGCCATATACCTCTGATTATCAGCGGTGGCGATATTACATCAGAGCGCATTATAAAGCGTGTTTATAGCGAGCAGATTGCTCCAACCTTGGCCTCGATGTTGGGCGTGGAGCGACCTCAGTGCTCCGATGCGGAGATTTTAACTATTGGAGAGAAAAAGAGCTGGTAAAGTATGGCAGACATTATACAGGATGAGATTATCGAGGAGTTCTCGATGTTTGACGATTGGTTGGATAAATACGATTACCTCATTTCGTTGAGCGAGTCGTTGCCGGTGATTGCTCCCGAGCACAAGACAGATGAGTACATTATCGAAGGTTGTCAGTCGCGCGTATGGGTTGATGCAAGGGTTGAAGATGGCAAAATCTTCTACTCGGCAGATAGCGACGCCATAATAATTAAGGGCTTGTTGGCGTTGCTTATCCGAGCAATGGGTAATCGCACACCGCAGGAGGTTGTAGATTTGGATCTCTACTTCATAGATGCTATCGGTCTTAAGGAGAACCTCTCGCCAACACGCGGAAACGGACTCCTGGCTACTATCAAGCAGATGCGATTGTACGCCTTGGCTCTTACGCAAAAATAACCTGACCACTTCCGATTTTAGGAAAAGAGAGAAAAGAAAATAGAGATAGGAAAGATATAATTAAGGATACTAATTTTTAATTCTTAATTCTTAATTTTTTAATTGGAATATGACTCCACAAGAGATATTGCGTGTCGAAAAGGATATTGTATTGACACTCAAAAATATATACGACCCCGAGATTCCGGTTAATATCTACGATCTGGGTTTGATCTACGAGGTCGATTTCGAGCCGTCGGGCGAGGCTACAATACGCATGACCCTGACTGCACCGAACTGTCCTATGGCCGACCAACTGGTCGAGGATGTGAATACTCAGGTTGCTAAGGTGCAGGGTGTGGATAAGGTGAATGTGGTACTTGTATTCGAGCCAGCCTGGGATAGATCGATGATGAGCGAAGAGGCTCTGCTCGAGCTCAACCTTTTGTAGTTTTTTGCCATTTGGCAACCACTCAAGTCTATTAGAATGTTTGGTGCAGACTCCATAAAAGCTATCTCGCAACGCAAGTGCGCAAAAGAGTTGCTTGCGCTCGATCACTCTCATCGCCGCGAGGTGATGTCGCAGTTGTGCTTTGATCGTATTGCGCAGAAGCAGGAGTTCTTGACTGACAAATTCCACGATACCGAAGATTGGAACGAAACGGCATATTTTATGCTGCTTCGTGCTCTGGATGTTAGGAGAAATAGGGCTGTATATGAGCGTTTAGCGCATGTATTGCCCTATCGCTATTTGTGTAGAGTGGGGTATGACCGCACCGCAATCGAGGCGATGTTGCTCGGCTGTGCGGGGCTCTTGCCACGCCTCTCCAAGGTGTTCTACGACAGCAAAGAGGTCGCCGAGTTGTGCTCTATCTTCGAGTACAATTCGCACAAGTTCGATCTCGACAAATTGGCCTTCGAGGAGTGGCAGCTTACGGGCGTAAAAGGCGATAATCATCCGGTCATAAAATTGTTGCAGCTGGCGAGTCTCCTCTCGCAACACGAATATCTGTTAAACGATATATTGGCGTGCCGCACAAAACTCGATGTGGAACGACTCTTCTGCAATAGCTCTATTCCGCAGTGGGCAGCCCGCCTTATCACCGACGAGAATTATGCCGGACCGTTTACCCGTGTTAAGGCCGCAATGTTCGGCATAAATGTGGTGGCGCAGATGCAGATTCTCTACTCGGAATACACCTTGCGTCGCGATCTCGATTCCCGAGGTATCGAACTGCTCGAGCAACTTCCTGCCGAGAGTAATCAGTTTATAAGCCGTTGGTCGAGGCTCGGCGTTAAGTCGGAAAATGCTCTCGAGTCGCAAGCGCTATTGCAGCTTTCGAACAGCTATTGCGGCGATTTGAGATGCGATAAATGCCCGTTTCGACGATTTGTCGATGCCAAGTAGCAGGCTTTTGTAAAATACATTTGTATTTTCGCCATAATTTTTGTATCTTTGAGCCGTTTATAATGTGAATAAAATAACACAAAACGAAATATGAGTGCATTAACAAGTATAATTAAGTTTTTCTTCGGTAGCAAAGCGGACAAGGACCGCAAGGAGATTATGCCTTATGTCGAGAAGATTAAGGCGATCTACCCATCTATCGAAGCGTTGTCGAATGACGAGTTGCGTGAGCGTAGTGCAGCATTGCGTAAGCGCATTGCAGATTTTATTGCCGAGGATGAGGCTCATATCGTAGCGCAGAAGGCGAAGTTGGAGGATTTAACTATTTCGCTTAACGATAAGGAGAAGATATCGAAAGATATCGACCAGACCGTAAAGCGTATTGACGAGAAGATCGAGAAGGTTCTCGATGAGATTTTGCCTGAGGCTTTCGCCATTATGAAGGATACGGCTCGCCGTTTTGCACAGAACGATGTTGTGGAGGTTACGGCTAACAGCTTCGACCGCAACTTGGCTGCAAAGAAGGATTTTGTAAATATCGAGGGCGATAAGGCTATCTACTCTACACATTGGACTGCCGGTGGTAACGACATTAAGTGGGATATGATTCACTACGATGTTCAGCTCTTCGGTGGTGTTGTGTTG
>JAFZDR010000168.1 GCA_017561105.1 Alistipes sp.
AAATATCGCACAACTCGTAACTTCGGCACGCGATATAGCTATGGCCTTGGGTTGGGAGATAGAGGGCGCAGTGCCCGAGAAGATGCGTTTTGAGCCGCACCAGATAAACCCGAAGGAGAGAGCCGTATATAATGCGATTGCCGATAATTCGGACGGTCTGATCCTTGATGTTATTGCCGAAAAGACGGCACTCTCGGTGGCTGAGGTGAGCGCAATACTGTTGAATATGGAGTTGTCGGGCTTGGTGCGACAACTGCCCGGAAAAGTATATGTAATATGCTGATAGATACACATTCACATATCTACGATGAGGCATTCGATAACGACCGCAAGGAGGTTGTCGAGCGTGCTCTTGCCGAGGGTGTAGAGCGCATAATTCTGCCCGCAATTGACGGTGAGAGCAACGAACGATTGTTCGATATGTGCCGAGAATATGGCGACTATGTGATGCCGTTGATGGGCCTTCATCCGACTTCGGTGAATGACAATCCTCGTTGGCGCGAGGAGTTGGCCGAGGTGGAGCGCCTTCTCGAAAATCCCCCGCAGGGCGTAGCTCGATTTTACGGAGTGGGCGAGATAGGCTTGGATCTCTATTGGAGTAGGGATTGGCAGGCGGAGCAGACCGAGGCTTTCAGAGCACAACTCGATATGGCATTGAAACACAATTTGCCGATTGTAGTGCATACGCGCGATGCGTGGGAGGAGATGGCTGCAATTATCGAGGAGTATCGCGACAAGGGTCTGCGAGGTATATTTCACGCCTTTTCGTCAGATATTGCACAGTATGAGCGACTGCGCGAATATGGCGACTTCCTCTTCGGTATCGGAGGTGTCGTAACCTTCAAAAAAAGCGCTTTGGCCGAGGTGGTAAAGGCTATGAGATTGGAGGATTTGGTTGTTGAGACCGATGCCCCGTATCTCACCCCTGCACCGCACCGAGGTACGCGCAACGAGTCGTCGTATGTACGCTTTGTGGCGGCGAAGATTGCAGAGTTGCAAGGCGTTGATTACGATGTAGTTGCAGAGCAGACTACAGCAAATGCAAGACGAATTTTTGGATTATAGAGCGATATGAAAAAGGCTTCGATTTTAATCATCTACACGGGTGGAACAATTGGTATGCGCCGTAATGCAAACGGTACACTTGTGCCATTCGATTTCAACACCATCGAGCAGGAGTTCCCTGCAGTGCGAAACTTGAATGTCGATATTTCAGTTTGCAAGATGGAGGCTATAGACTCATCGAATGTAACGCCTGAGCGTTGGAGCGAGTTGGCGCATATTATTGCCGACAACTACGCCAATTATGACGGCTTTGTGGTGCTGCACGGTACCGATACGATGTCCTACACCGCTTCGGCATTGAGCTTTATGCTCGATAATTTGGCCAAGCCTGTGATATTTACGGGTAGCCAGATTCCGATGGGTATCCTTCGTACCGATGGCCGCGAGAACTTGATCACTGCAATCGAAATCGCCTCGGCAACCGACGAAAACGGAGCACCTATGGTGCCCGAAGTTGCTCTCTACTTCCAAAATCGCCTTTTCCGCGCCAACCGCACATCGAAACATTCGGCCGAGGCTCTGAGTGCCTTCGAGTCGCGAAATTTGGCTCCGTTAGCCGAGGTTGGCGTTAATATAAAGTACAATAACACAGTGATATATAGAGCTGCTCAGTCGAATGAGCCGTTGCGCGTATTCGATAGGATGAACGACAAGGTTATAGTTGTAAAACTATTCCCCGGACTCTCTTGCGAGTCGTTGCGAGCAATGCTCTCTATCGAGGGTTTGCAGGGTGTGGTGCTCGAGACATTCGGCACGGGTAATGCCCCTACTGCAAAGTGGTTTGTCGAGATTTTGCAGGATGCGATCTCTCGCGGTATAGCTGTTGTGAATATAACCCAGTGTCAGGGCGGAGCTGTGGCGATGAACCTCTACGAAACGGGTCGTCAGCTCCAGGATATAGGTGTGATATCGGGTTACGATATGACAACCGAGGCTGCCGTAACAAAGCTTATGTGGCTGTTAGGTAAAGGTTTGTCGGGTGAGGCCCTTGCCGAAGCAATGAGCCAAACCCTGCGTGGTGAATTGTCGAATTAAGCTCGGCTGACGAAGTCGAGAAGTGCTGCTGCGCACGCTTTCGACTCCTCGATAAAGCCCATATGGCCCGAGTTCTCGAGCCAAACAACCTCGGCTTCGGGGTGCTCGGCAACCATCTTCTCGGCAATCTCGGGAACGATATAGCCGTCTTTACGACCAAGAATAAACAATATCGGTTTACCCAAGGCGTGGAGCATTTCGCTCTGCGCCTTGCGCTCTATCATACCGTTTAAGAGTGCAATGATACCTGCATCTTCGGTGAGGTAGATTGTCTGCTGCAAATCCTCAATCTCGGTGCGGAAGCGGTTGCGATTCTCAACAGCAAAGCCCGCCTCGGGTGCTGTGTGAGCCAATAACTCCTTCTTTCCCGACTTTATGAGGTTAATCTCGCGCTGGCGATTTTTCTTCTTCTCGTCGCTATCGGCATAAGGTGTCGAGTGCAACAAAACAAGAGCCTCGGTAAGCTCGGGGTGTCGCTCGGCAAAGGCGAGAGCGATATAGCCTCCCATAGAGTGGCCTACGATAGTGGCCTTCGCGATACCGAGCTTCTCGAGCACTGCGGCGAGTGTATCGGCAAGGTAGTCCATAGAGTGGATTTCGCCCCGAACAACCGATATGCCGTGTCCCGGAATATCGAGAGTTATAACTCGAACATCCTTGTAGAGAAGGGGTACAAACTCCTCCCATACGAGCATATTCTCGAGATAGCCGTGGAGAAGGACAACGCACTTTTCGCCAACCTCCGAATCGCAGATATGCAGTGCCGAATCGCCTGCCATTATGAATTTTTCAACCATTTTTCCTCTTTTTGAAATTTTACTGCGTAAAAATATGGAAAATTCTTCAATAATTTGTATTTTTGAACGATTATAGCCCTATTTTGAATGAAATTTGACTACATTAAGTGCCACGGCTCGGGAAATGAGTTCGTTATGGTGGATGCCGTAAAGCATAATTTGGAGGGAGTAGACCTTGCCGAATTTGCTCGTTTTATCTGCGATCGCAATGGTGCGGTTGGAGCCGATGGCGTGTTGCTCTTGGCTAAAAAGGGCGATATGTATGGTATGCGAATGTTCAACCCCGATGGCTCGGAGGCTGAGATGTGCGGTAACGGCATTCGCTGCGTGGCTCGCTTGGCCGAGGAGTATGTGGGAGAGCGTAAGTTTGATATGTTCTCGGGAGGGAACATCTATGGAATCACTCGCGAGGAGGATATTTTCGATGGTATTCCTACCTATGGCGTAGATCTGCAGGTTAAGTTGCAGAGCGACGATTTCGGCTTTGCAAAGGGTGCCGAGAAGTTTATCTCGCAGCCTATCGAGCGATTGGACGATACTTTGCTTTGGAGTGCGATAAATGTGGGTAACCCGCATATTGTTGCCGAGGTCGAGGCGATAGACTACGACCACCTGACACAACTCGGAAATCGCGTGTTGGAGTTGAAGGAGGAGTTTCCGAAGGGAATAAATGTTTCGCTCGTGAAGGTGCTGGATGAGAATCGCATATTTGTTGCCACATACGAGCGTGGCGCGGGTATCACCGCATCGTGCGGTACGGCTATGACCTCGAGTGCTACGGCAATGGCTCTCAATTCGCGTTGCGACTATGAGGCTGTGGTTGATGTGGAGAACAGAGGAGGAGTAGTGCGCTGCGTATGCCATAAGGAGGGCGGTTTGCACACACAGCTTATCGGTAATGCATCCTATATCTCGTATGGCGAGGTTGTTGCCGAGGGTGACAGCTTTGCAAGTGTGGAGCAGGGCAAGTACAGCGACGAGATTGCGTTGTATAACAAATTTTTGAAGCAGAAGAGAGGATAATATATGCGTAGAGCGGTCTATATATTGTGTTGCTTGTTGGTGGGAGTATTGCTCTCCGCCTGCAATGTTACGCGCTATATTCCGGCCAATACATGTCTGTTGCAGCGAGTGAAAGTCGAGGAGGATAAGTCTGCACCTCGCGATGAGCGCATAAAGAGCGATGAGGTGACAAAGTATTTGCGCCAGCGCCCTAACAAGCACCTCTTCGGTACAGATTTCTACGCCTGGATATATATGAAGGCCGACCCTGAGAAGGATAACTGGTGGAATAATCTCAAGCGCCGAATGGGTGAGGAGCCAGTTCTGCTCAATATGCGCGATACGAAGCAGTCGGCTTCGAACTTGAAGCTCTATCTCGATTCGCGAGGCTACTACTCTTCGAAGGTAAAATACCAAGTCGATACACTTCGCAACCCTAAGCGAGCGAAGGTGGTCTATTCGTTGAAGCAGGGTGAACCATACTGCATCAGCTCGATATCCTACGACTTCCGTGATCGTTTCCTCGAGCCGATAGTCCTGCCCGATACGGTAAATACACTGCTCCATAGGGGAGATGTCTTTAATATCTCGACATTGGAGTCGGAGCGTGAGCGTATTGCGCTCTACCTGAAGGATCGTGGTTACTACAACTTCTCGGTGAATAATGTTGAGTATATTGCCGATACACTCAGTGGCAATCGCAAGGTTGCCCTCACGGTGATTGTAAAACAGAACTTGACAGGTTACAATGCTCGCGGTGAGGCTATCTACGACAATAATGTGGTTTATCGTCTTCGCGACATAAATATAGTGCCGGGCTACAATGCCGTAGCGGCAAAGAGCCAGTCCGACTACTTCAATGGCTTTGACTCGTTGATGTATCGCGGTTTGAATGTGATATTTGACGGCAAGCGCTCGAAGGTGCGCCCTAAGGTGTTGCGATATACGATACCGCTCTATCCGAACTATCTCTACAACTACTCGCAGGTTAATCAGACCTATATGAATCTGATGGCGATGGGATACTTCAAGAGTGCTCGTATCAACTTTAATGAGGTGCAGGATTCGTTGAGGAATAATCGTATTACTCTTGTCGGCATCGACAACAAGTCGAAGTCGTCGGTGAACTACACATCGGAGAAGTATCTCGATTGCGATATTCTCTGTACACCTGCTCTGCAGCAGAGTGTCAAAGCCGAGCTCGAGGCCTCGACCACATCGAGTTTCTACGGCTTGAAGGCGGTTGTGGGATACCAAAATCGCGATATCTTCCGAGGTGCCGAGATGCTCGAAATTACGGGTACTGCGGGTTATGAGTATATGAAAGCGCCAAACTCTCAGAAGCGACATGCCATGGAGTTCGGAGTTGCGGCAAGCCTCTCGTTCCCTCGTTTTTTGTTGGCAAATTATGCCCTCAGGAGATATACATTGGCACCTAAAACAAAGTTCGAGGTGTCGTTCAACTACCAGGACAGACCATACTATCGTCGAAGATTGACAAGTATGTCGTGGATGTATTCGTGGCGCAATAGGACCAACTCGTCGTTTGTGGTCCGCCCGATAGGCATCAACTGGGTTGATGTGGCCGAGATGGACGATAACTACTTCAACTCATTGCAGAACGAGTACCTCAAGTATAGTTTCCAGTCGCAGTTGATAACCGCAATCTCGGGATCGTATGTGCTGAATAAGCAGTATAAGTCGGCACCGAACAACTATACTGTAGTGCGTGCAAATGGCGAACTCTCCGGTAATGTTTTGAATGGCCTTGTGCGACTCTTCTCACATCCGGTCGAGGGTCAGAACTATTACGAGTTCTTGGGTATTCGATACTCGCAGTATGTGCGTGCCGATGTTAGTGCAAGCCACAAGATTATGCTCGGCGAGGTTACCGCCTTGGCTGCTCGTCTGTATGCGGGTGTAGCATACGCCTACGGCAACTCCAATGCTGTGCCGTTCGACAGACTCTTCTATGCGGGAGGTAACAATAGTATGCGTGGTTGGGCACCACGAACACTTGGTCCGGGCTCTTCGCCTGCGCCGTCGAATGTCGTCTATCCGACACAGTTGGGCGATATGAAGCTGGAGGCTAACCTCGAGTTCCGCTTTCCTATCTGGGATATGTTGCACGGTGCAACATTCTTCGATCTGGGTAATATCTGGTATATCGATAGAAAGGAACTCTCGTATCCCGACAGCTCGGTATTCCGCTTTAATAGTTTCTACAAGCAGTTGGCGTTCAATACCGGTATAGGTTTGCGCCTTGATATTAAGTTTGCAATTCTTCGCCTTGATTGGGGTATTCAGCTCCACAACCCGAATAATCCGGAGGGAGAGCGTTGGATTCATAACTTTAAGTGGCGAAATACATCGCTTAATTTCGGAGTGGGCTACCCATTCTAACACAAGTTGAAAATTAACTCTTTTATGACGAAAGTAGAGTACAAATATCTGTATAGTATTAACTCGCCTGCCGATTTGCGCAAGTTATCTATTGAGGAGCTCCCTCAATACTGCGCCGAGGTACGCCAGTATATTATAGAACAGTGTGCCGTAAATCCCGGACACCTCGCCTCTTCGCTCGGAGCGGTGGAGATTGCGGTGGCTGTGCACTATGTCTATGATACGCCATCGGACAAACTGATTTGGGATGTAGGCCACCAGGCTTATGCCCATAAGATTATCACCGGCCGTCGCGATGCCTTTAGAACAAACCGATTGTTGGGTGGTATAAGCGGCTTCCCGCGTATGGCGGAGAGCGAGTACGATGCCTTTGGCGCAGGCCACTCGTCGGTATCTATCTCGGCAGCCCTCGGTATGGCTCAGGCTGCGAAGTTACAGGGTAACAACAGCAAGAGCGTGGCTGTTATTGGCGATGGCTCAATTGCCGGAGGATTGGCATTCGAGGGTCTTAATAACGCCGGCTCGGACAAGATGACCGATATATTGGTTATCCTTAACGACAACAATATGTCGATAGATAAGTCGCAGGGTGCGCTCAATAACTACCTCTTGCAGCTCTCGACCTCGTCGAAGTATAATCGCTTCAAGCAGGGTCTTTGGTCGGCACTGTCGCGTACACCTCGCATGTTGAACCTCTGTCGCAAGGTGGGTAACGGAATCAAGCACGGCTTGTTGCAGAATAGTAACCTCTTCGAGAGCCTTGGCTTTAGATATTTCGGCCATGTGGACGGTCACGATGTTAAGCGTCTGGTGCGCACATTGACGGCCTTGAAGGAGATAAAGTCACCTAAGCTTTTGCATGTTATAACCGAAAAGGGCCACGGCTATGCCCCTACACAGGGCGATTTGCCGGTATGGCATGCTCCGGGTTGCTTTAATCCCGAGACGGGAGAACGAATTAAAAGCTCGTCGAAGAATTCGCGTATGCAGGATGTGTTCGGACAGACACTTCTCGACTTGGCGCGATTAGATAAGCGTGTTGTGGGTGTTACGCCTGCCATGCCGTCGGGTTGTTCGATGAATATAATGATGGCTGAGATGCCTGAGCGATGCTTCGATGTGGGTATTGCCGAGGGACACGCTGTGACCTTCTCGGCAGGACTTGCTGCAGCGGGCGAAAGACCATTCTGCAATATCTACTCGACATTTATGCAGCGAGCATACGACAATATCATCCACGATGTTGCCCTGCAGAATCTGCCGGTCATCTTCTGCTTGGATAGAGGTGGTCTGGTTGGTGAGGATGGAGCAACACATCATGGTGCGTTCGATATCGCCTACCTCGGCTCAATTCCGAATATGACCATTGCAACTCCCTCTGATGAGTGGGAGTTGCGCAATATGATGTTTACTGCATTGCAGAGTGATGCACCATTTGCTATCCGCTATCCGCGTGGTACAGGTCGCGGCACAGAGTGGCGCGATATGCCGTTTGAGGCTATCGAGATTGGAAAGGCACGAATGGTACGCGAGGGTAGTGACGTCGCTATATTTGCATTCGGTACTCTGTGTGCCGATGCCGAGCAGGCTGCCGAGCAGGCGTCGGTTATCGGTGTGAGCACTGCTGTTTACGATATGCGATTTGCAAAGCCTCTCGATGAGGCGACAATATTGGAGGTTGCTCGTAAGTTTAAGCGCATTGTAACGCTCGAGGACGGCATCCTTCGCGGTGGTGCGGGCGAGGCCGTAATAAAGCTCCTAAACGACAATGGCGTAACAACTCCGGTGGTATCGCTCGGTATCGACGATAAGTTTGTGGAGCACGGTTCGGTTGCCGAGTTGCGCCACTTGTGCGGTTACGATATTGAGGGTATTCTCCATGCAGTAGTGGAGTAGTGGTGACGCGGTGGCAGAACATTGCCACCTTATAAAATAAATAGAGAAGGCTTCCAAATCGGAAGCCTTCTCTTTATGTTTGAAGTTATGTGATTACTTCTTCAAAGCTGCGAGGTTTACATCCTTCTCAGCCTTAGCCTTCAACGAAGCATCCTTAGATACTGCGCTGTTGAGCTGAGCCTGTGCACCCTTAAGGTCACCCTCCTTGCATGCGATGATAGCACGGAGGTAGTCAGCCTTAGCAGAGTTGTCGCTTGCGAGGCACTGCTTAGCAGCCGAAACATTGCCGTTCATGTAGTTAACTACAGCGGCGTTGTAGCCCGACTTCAAAGTCTGAGCAGCAGTAGCGTAGTCACCCTTAGCAGCAGCGAGCAAAGCCTTAGCCTCAGCAGATGCGTTAGCAGCGTAACCCTCAGCCTTAGCAACATCGCCCTCAGCAGCGTAAACCAAAGCGTAATTGTTGTTCAACTCAGCCGAAGTACCCTGTACCTTGTTCAAGCACTCAGTAGCCTTCTCGTAGTTGCCATTCTTAGCGTAGTATACTGCGAGGTTGTTCCAAGCGCGAGCGTCACCCGACTTTGTAGCCTCAACCAAAGCAACCTCAGCAACCTTGTCGCAAACAGTTGCAATGTGGAGCAACTCCTCGAGCTTCAATGTCGATACCTTGCCCTCCTTGATGATAGCGATCATCTCCTCGTTGCTCCAGCCAGTTACATCTGCGCTGTTTACAACCTGTGCACGACGAAGCTGTGGCAATACATCAGTCTTGAGTGACTTGAATACAGTCGACATATTCTTGATCTCCTTCTCACGCTCAGCGCTCGACGAGTACATCTTCAATACCTGGAGGATGAGATCCTTATCAGCGATGTTCGATGCAGCAACAGCAGCCTGGAAGCCCTCCCAGTCCTCGCCGTAAGCAGCAGCGTCGATGTTCAAACCAGCGTCAGCAAGCAACTTCTCAACAGCCTTCAAACCGGTCTTAGAACGCTTCTCCGACAACTTGTCGTTGAACTTCTCAGGACCATCTGGTGAAGCATAACCGTTTACATAGAGCGACTGTGCTACGCGATCGTTAGTCTTGTTAGCCTCAACACCAGCCTTCAACGACTTCAACTCCTCAGTCTCAACAGCCTTCTTTGCTACGCGCGAAGAGTTAATGCGGTAAACGATGTCAGCCTTAGTTACAACAGTAGTAACACGCTTGTAGTTGTTAGCAGCATCCTGCATAGCCTCAGCGTAGTTGAGCTCAGCCTGCAAAGTGTTGATACCCTTAGCGATTACCAAACCGTACTCAGCAGCAGTGAGCTTAGTGTCAGCTGGGAGAACCTCGCCAGTGTTGGCATTTACGAGAGTGTACTCCTTGCACTTGCCGCTCTTGCACTTAACCTCAACGATGAGTACGAGGTTCGAAACCTGCATCTCAGGCTTGTAAGCGAACTCTACCTGACGCTTGATTGAGAGCGACTCGCCCTTCTTAACGAGCATACCGTTGTCAGCAACCTTCTCACCCTGGAGGAGAACAGTGCTACCCTTAGTTACGCCACCCTCGTAAACGAGAGCAGGAGTAACCTTCAACGAAGCCTTCTTGTCGAAGTACTTTGCAGGAATCTCAGCAACGATGTCGGCAACAACCTTACCATTGTTGAGTACGAGAACATCTGGTGTACAAGTGATTGTAACAGCCTCAGCATTCTTTGCCATCTTCTTGAAGCAGTCGCAACCAGTCAAGGTCAAAGCAGCAGCTGCAAGAACCAATGTCATCTTAAAAAGATTCTTCATAATGTTTTTTGAATGATTAAAAGTTAATAAATTGTTATCTCTTGTTAATTTCCTATACAAATAAACATAGGTATATACCTATTTCGGCACAAAAATAGGAAATAAAAATGATATTTAAAAATTCGTAATCAAGAATTTTACAAAGAAATCGACAATTTATTGCTTGTTTGATGTCAATTCGTCGATTGCCCTCAATACAGTGCGGTCAATAGGGCGGATAAAGTAGTAGAATGCGTTATCCTCGAGATCGGAATTACGCGAGATATAGGCACGCAACTGTGCCTCCATAATTTTGCGCGAACGCTCAATATCTTTCCAATTTGGTTTGACGCCTTGACGCTCGGCATAACGCACAAAATCGGAGAATAGCGACTTGTCGCCATCGAGCAAATTCTTCAACTCCTCGATGCTCTTGGCACTCTCCAAAGCCTTGCGATGGCGGTCGGCATATTCGATGGTGTAACGATAGAGAATGTTGCGACCGCTAACCTCCGAGAAGTATTTTGTAACATTCAGAGTATCAAGTGGTACGAAGATGTCAGGCATAATGCCACCGCCGCCATAAACAATCTTTCCCTTTGGAGTTGTATAGCGCAATGAATCGGCAAAATGGATGCTGTCGGCCGAGAAAAATTCGCTGCGTTTATAGCGGTCAATCAGGTCGTGCTCATAGCTTTCGCCATCACCTGCGGTGTAAGGCTTTTGGATGGAGCGACCTGTTGGGGTGTAGTAGCGGGCTACGGTAAGTCGCAATGCCGAGCCATCCTCGAATGGAGTCTGCGACTGCACCAAACCCTTGCCGAATGAACGACGGCCGATAATTGTTCCGCGGTCGTTATCTTGGAGTGCTCCCGCCAAAATCTCGCTCGATGAGGCACTCGCCTCGTCGATTAAAACGGCGATGTTTAGATCGGTCGAACCACCGCGACCATCGCTATATTGGCGTAGCTGTTTGCCGTTGCGATCTTCGGTGTAGACGATAAGCGAACCTGCAGGAAGGAACTCGTTTGCGATAAGAATTGCCTGGTCGAGGAAACCTCCCGAGTTGCTGCGCAAATCGAAAATTAGCGAGGTCATACCCTGCTTGCGCAGCGATGCAAGAGCCTTTTTAATCTCGGCAAACGATGTGCGCGAGAATTGCGAGAGCTTTATGAAACCCACATTCTCGGTTAGCATCAACGACGCCTCTACACTATGGAGCGGAATAGCGTCGCGTGTTACGACGATATCGACTAATCCCTCAATATCTTTGCGCTCGATAGAGAGCTTTACCTGCGTACCGCGAGGTCCGCGCAGACGCTTCATTACGGCAATCTGCGACATCTTCTGTCCGGCAATAAGGGTGTCGTTTACCTTGATGATGCGGTCGCCTCCTTGTACGCCCGCCTTGCGGCTTGGACCCGAAGGGATGACACTGAGGACGATTACCGTATCGGTGGCCATATTGAATACCACGCCAATGCCGTCGAACTCGCCCTGCAGCGGCTCGTCTGCCTCCTCGAACTGCTTTGGAGGAAGATATACCGAGTGCGGATCGAGCTTGTGGAGAATGGCAGGGATAGCCAACTCGGCCAATGAATCGCGTGAGATCGAATCGACATAATCCTTCTCGATCATTGTCAATACACGCGATAACTTGTTGTTTTGCGAGGTGTAGTTGTTGAGGTATAGACGCACCTGATTGTGCGCGAGCTGTTTGCCGGAGTATAATCCGGCAAACCAACCCACAGCCAATATAAGAATAAGGATAACTCCTCTATACAGGTGCTTCATTACCCCCTTCATCCACTACTACTTGTTTTTGAAGGTGTATGCAAGACCTACACCAAGAACGGTCTGAGTCTGGATGCTCTTGTTCTGAGCCTTGTTGTAGTAGAGCTGGAAGTAGAACTGAGTAGAGATATACTTTGTAGCCTTGATGTCGATAGTGTTCTCCCAACGAACGGTTGGAACGATGCTCGCGTACTGCACGCCATTCTTCTTGCTCAAGTTCTGCTGCGATACCTGGTTGATCCAACCGTAGAACGAGTAGAGAGTAGTGCGGTAACGGAATACACCCTTCTTGCCAAAGGTCTTGTCGAAGTCGATCTGAATAGACGAACCACCCTCGTAGCGGCCGTTACCATTCTCGAGTGTCAAACCAAATGCGTAAGGCTTGTTGTAGAG
>JAFZDR010000169.1 GCA_017561105.1 Alistipes sp.
CAATCTTCTCGTTTACCGCCTCCTTGCCATAGAGTGCCACGATGACCGTGTACATCAAAAATGCTGTACTCGACGACTCAGGATGCGAGAAGACGATGTCGAACCCCTCTGACGGGAAGAGGTGGTGGTCGATAAGCACTCTCTTGGCAGTGCTACTTTTTGCAACCGCCTCGCCCAAAGCATCGGCACGCGAGAGCGAGTTCATATCGGCGCAGACGATTACATCCGCCTCGCCAATGATCTTGTCGGTGATGTGCTCCTCGTCGTTGCGGTAGATTATGATGCTCTCTGAGTTGGGAATCCAACGCAAGTAGTAGGGATAATTGTTTGGCAGTGTGCAGGCTACTTTATGGCCGCGAGCGGTCAGTACCTCAGCCAAAGCTAATGATGATCCGATAGCATCGCCATCGGGATTTGTGTGGCCTACAATGACCACTTTGCGAGGCTCGGCGAATAGTTCGCGCAATGCCTCAATATTTTTCATATCGATATTCATCGTGGCAAATATACGAAATTTTTGATAAATATCAATTTTTAAGTGCCTTGCTTTTTTGTTGGAAGTATTTACACCACTGCGTAATACCGCAATTCTCGCACTTTGGCTTGCGGGCAAGACAGGTGTATCGGCCATGCAGAATAAGCCAATGGTGAGCCTTCGGCAGAAGATGCGAAGGGATATATTTTTCGAGTTGCAACTCGGTGGCGCGAGGTGTTTTTGCTCCGACTGACAGACCTATACGCGCCGAGACACGAAAGACATGGGTATCCACGGGCATAACCTCCTTGTTCCACACTACCGCACCCACAACATTTGCCGTTTTGCGACCAACGCCCGGCAGACGCATCATCTCTTCGATGTCGCTCGGTACCTCGCCACCAAACTCTGCTACAAGCATGCGCGCCATAGCGGCCAGATTCTTCGCCTTATTGTTCGGATAGGAGATGCTGCGTATATACTCATAGATCTCCTCTGCCGAAGCCTTTGCCATGTCGTATGGGGTAGGGTAGGCTTCGAACAATGCGGGCGTGGTGAGGTTTACTCGCTTGTCGGTACACTGTGCCGACAAGATTACCGCCACCAAGAGCTGGTAGGGGTTCTCGAAGTTGAGTTCGCTCTCCGCTACGGGCATTGCCTTCTCGAAGTAGTCGATTACGGCTTGGTATCGTTCTTCTCGTTTCATAGTTTTTTTCTTTTTTATGGCAACGAATGACATGCGCTCGCTTATCGCTCGCTGAATGGCATTCAATAACATTTAATGACAAATAAAATAACAAAAACCTTCTCCGACTTGTCATTCAACAGTCGTTAGACTGTGATTGCCATTCAGGGCTGAAAGCCCGAATGCCATTAAATGTCATTTTTGTTGTCGCACGATTAGTTTCCAATTCTCGTTTTACGAAATATTTTCTTCGCAAAAAGTCCGTAAGGCTTTATATTAAAAATCTGGCTTGGCAACGCCTTAACCTCTTCCCACCAGCGCTTAATAAAGGTGCCCACCGAGCCGATATGCGAATATACCCAAAGCGCAGTGTTCATTCGCTCGCACAGAAGGTGTCGGCGCTGTTTCGAGCCGTTGTAATGCTCGTCAAACCATAGCTTTATATTCGACGACGAGTCGCAGAAGGCAAGCCTTTTTGCAAGGCTTGTGCTGTGGCTTACGCTGTCGGGAAATACGCAATGTGCGGCGGTTGCGCGGTCGATATATGCCACCTCGGAGTGTGCTGCCACAAAGAGCCACATCGGTAGATCCTCGGTCAGCCAATCGGGATGATTTTCGGGCTTCTCGGTGGTGTAGTATGCCAAAACCAACTCTCGCTTTGCCAATGTGGTGCAGTTCTCTACGCACCAATCGTGCAACATTGCATCGAGTGATGTGTGTCCTTTGCCTTTCGGGAAATATCCGACAATGTTTCCATCGGCATCTCTGCGCTCGGCAAGGGTGTAGCATAGTCCGATAGCGGGATTCTGCTCCATAAGTGCCACCTGCTCGGCAAGGCGATTTTCGTCGCACCAATAGTCGTCGCCATCGCAGAAAGCGATATATCTGCCCCCGGCAGCCTCCACGCATCGGCGATAGTTCTCGCGCCAACCGACATTCTCGGTCGAGGTTATGAGTGTTATCTGCGCGGGATACTTCTCGGCGTAGTTGCGACAAATGGCAAGTGTGTTGTCGCTGCTGCAATCCTCGCCAAGCACTATCTCTACTCCAAAATCGCATCGCTGCGCAAGAATTGCCTCAAGCGCCTTAGCCAGGTATGGCTCGTGGTTGTAGGTGGTAACGCAGACCGATACGAGCGGTGTCATAACGACTATAGTTTTGTCAATTTAGCCAACTTTGAAAGCAGGGTCTTCTCCTCGCCCGAGGCGAAACGAACAACCAACTTATGGTCGGTGGCAAGTGGTACTACCTGCACAATCTCGCCACGGCCGAACTTTGGATGCTCGACGCGCTCGCCAACCGAATATGCGCAAGGCTCCGATGTGGTCTGTCCGACGGTTGATGTGGTAACTCGTCGCATGCCCGTAACATCGCGCTGCGGTGCAGATTCTCTTCGAGTGAAGATTGGAGAGTGGGTAGTTGAGAGTTTTTCTCTCGTCTCTCGTCTCTCGTCTTTCGTCTTTTGTTGGTAGCGAACATCGAAGCGACGGCGCAAAACATCAATCGCCGACTCCTCCTTCGATCCTCCGCCAACAATCTTTATGCCGCCATGCTCGCCACGAGGTGCTCGTGAGTGGAGGTTGAAGTCGCAATCGACATACTGCTCATCAATCTCGGCAAGGAAACGGCTCGGTTTCGAGAACTCCATATTTCCCCACTTAAAGCGCATATCCACGCACGAAAGGGTTGCCAACGACTTGGCGCGTGTGAGTGCCACATAGAAGAGTCGTCGCTCCTCCTCGATGCCTTCGACAGTTTCGAGTGCACGCTGCGACGGGAAGAGATTCTCCTCGCAGCCCACTACATATATATATTCGTACTCCAAACCTTTGGCCGAGTGTACGGTCATCAGCGTTACACGCTCCTTCTCCTCCTCGTTCTCCTGGTTGTCCACATCGGTCAGAAGCATAAGGTTCTGCAACCACTCCTCAATTGTGGCGTGCTCGAACTCCTCGCGCTCGCCGTTGCGGATTTCGGCCTCGACCTGCTCGTAGAACATCTGCATGGAGTTTACAACCTCCTCCAAGTTACCGACTGCCGATTGCGCC
>JAFZDR010000023.1 GCA_017561105.1 Alistipes sp.
CAAGCTCCTCGCGTTCAAAGGCGGAGGTAATTGCACCTTTCGTCTTCCTGCAGAGATGAATATCGTGGAGGATGTTCCGGTAGGTCAATTTTGGGCGCGAGTATCCAACCCTGAGGACTTTGTTGTAGGAGATGATGTGGTTGTTCATGCCGAGACACCGATGGTGTTCATTCGCGACTTGAAGATGGATCAGATGACACCTCGCAAGGATGGAACACTGCGTCAATGGAACGAGCGCACCGTAAATCGCAAGAATATGGAGCGTGTCATCACCAAGATATCGGGTGACACGCTCTGGTTCGAAAATCCCGTTTCAATGAGCCTGCTTGCAAAGTACAACCGCGGCAGTGTTGTTCGCTACACCTACACCAATCGCATCGAGGAGTGCGGCATTGAGAATATGTTGCTCACCTCATCCTACGCCAACGACACCGACGAAAACCACTGTTGGATGGCCATTGGATTTGATATCGCCGAGCACTGCTGGGCACGCAATATCGAGGCGCGTTACTTCGGAATGGGTCTTGTCTATATCTACCCAAGAGCAAAAAACATTACCATCAGCGACAGCAAGATGTTAGACCACAAGTCGATCATTACGGGTGCACGCCGTTACTCATTCTGTATCACAGGTCAGTTGAATTTGGTAAAGGATTGCTACGCCACTGAAGGACGCCATTCATTCGCCACAAACGGAAGCGGAGCAAATGGCCCTAATGTGTTTTTACGATGCGTATCAGAGCGCACTCATGCCGATATCGGTCCACATCATCGTTGGGCGACGGGAACGCTCTACGACAATGTCGTAACCGACGGTGTAATAAATATCCAAGATCGCGACAACTTCGGTACGGGTCATGGCTGGTCGGGAGTAAACGAGGTGCTATGGAATTGTCAATGCTCGAAAGTGGCGGTGCAATCGCCTTGGGTATGCGGTCAGAACTATAGTGTGGGTACCATAGGTACAAAATACGAAGGTCGCCGCAAGAATCGTCCCGATGGAGTATGGGTATCACCAGGTAAGGCAGTTGCTCCACAATCGCTCTACGAGGCCCAACTTGCCCATCGTCGCAAATTGCAACCCAAAGGGGCGTTGGAATAGATAACTATTTACTTATAAAATATAATAACATGAAACACAAACTACCTAAACTGATCATCGCATCTTTTGCGTTGCTGTTGCCACTGGTTGGTAGCGCACAGCCAAAATTTGCGGAGTATGCTCACGACTTGAGCTACTTTATCCCTAAAACTCAGCAGATGAATGGTACCGAGGTTGCATTGGAGGGCAAGTACAACAGTGCTATCCCTACACCTAAGCAGGTACTCGGTTTCGAGCTTGGCCAGCAATACTGCGATTGGGGCAATGTCTTGCGCTATATGGAGATTCTCGACAAAGCGTCAGACCGTATCCAGATTGTGGAGTTGGGCTACACATGCGAGTATCGTCGTATGATTCAGCTCATCATCTCTTCACCGAAGAACTTGGTAAATCTCGCTCAGATCAAGGCTGACCACATCAAGTTGAGTGATCCTGCACAGTCGGCATCGCTCGACATCAAGCAGATGCCGTTGGTGGCGGACATCACCTGCTCAATTCACGGAAACGAGGCGTCGGGTACAAACGCATCGCTCGCAATGGCTTACCACTTTGCAGCATCGGAGGATGCTCCGGTATTGGAGATGCTAGACAAGATGGTATTGCTCATCGAACCAGGTATGAATCCGGATGGCTACAACAACTTCGCGACATGGTGTAACTACACCGTAGGAAGCGTGCGAAACCTCGATAAAAGCTCATACGAGAATAGCGAGCCTTGGCCAGGCAACCGTGGTAACCACTACTACGCAAACCTTAACCGCGACTTGTTGATGTGCCAGCATCCCGAGGGCAGAGTAGGCGTAAAACACTATCTCGAGTGGCTTCCGAACTTGGTACTCGACCTTCACGAGAAGGGTAGCGGTGCTACATTCTTCCACAGCCCCGGACACCCTAAGCGTCTGCACCCGTACGTAACAGTTCGAAATCAGGAGCTCACAGGCGAGGTGGGTAAATATATCTCAAATGCGCTTACACCTATCGGAGCAAAGCCATATAGCGGCAAAGATTTCGACGACCTCTATCTCGGCAAGGGTGCTGCATACGGCGACGTTCACGGCTCGGTATGCCTGCTCTTCGAGCAGCCAAATTCAAGAAACTACGCTTCGTTATTCAAGGAGGGTGTAGTTGTATCGCTCCCATCGGGTATTCGCAGTCAGACTTACGCATGTTTGGCAGCACTTGGTGCAGGCTACGACATGCGCGAGACATT
Source organism: Alistipes sp. (assembly GCA_017561105.1). Taxonomy (GTDB): domain Bacteria; phylum Bacteroidota; class Bacteroidia; order Bacteroidales; family Rikenellaceae; genus Alistipes. The sequence continues at coordinate 2,313 of JAFZDR010000023.1, forward strand.
GCTCAACCACCAGCGCGAGTTCTACCAGAAATCGGCTACAGCCATGGCTGAGAACGATGTTAAGGGCTATATTTTCCACGCTCGTGGCGACAAGGCGCGTGCTTATCGCTTGCTCGAGAACCTCGCAGTTCATCAGGTGGAGGTTTACCATCTTGCAAAGGATGTGAAGGTTGGCAAGGAGAAGTTCCTCGCAGGCGAGTCGTTTGTTATTCCGTTGGAGAATCAGCGTCACTACTATATGACTAAGGCTATCTGGGAGAAGCTCGGACTCGATGCTTACCAGAGCAAGAAGTTCTACGATATCTCGACATGGACATTCCCATTGGCTTACAATGTGGCTCACGCCGACCTCACATCGGTTGATGGTCTGCTTGGCGAGCGTGCCGATGTAACATTCCCTGAGGGCAAGATTATCGGTGAAAAGAGCACTGCTGCATACACATTCGAGGCTACAGG
>JAFZDR010000170.1 GCA_017561105.1 Alistipes sp.
CAACAATGCTCGAGTCGCGCTTACGACGAAAACTCTCAGTAGGATGGTCTCCCATCTCAATACACTCCGAGGTGTGGACAATATCGAATCTCTCGACATCACAACCCTCCGCCGCAAGCTCTCCGACAATAGCCTCTCTATCTCCAAAGAGGACTATGCGGTCGTCTGCATCTATATGGTTCAACGCCAATATCGCACCCTTAACAACCACCTCAGGGGCATTGTCGCCACCAAAAGCATCTATACCTATTCTTGCCATTTTTGATTTTTTCAAACTTCTGTAGCAGGCTTAAAACCAATAAAGCATCGCCGAAACGATGCTTTATTTGGAATTGGTGTCCCAATTACTCTACTACCTTCTTCTCGATAGCCAGCTTACCACGGTAGAAGCCACACTCAGGGCAAACTCGGTGGTAAAGTACTGCTGCACCGCAGTTAGAGCAAGCCACTACTGTAGGAGCTACTGCCTTGTAGTGGGTTCTTCTTTTGTCGCGTCGAGTAGACGAGACTTTGTGTTTTGGATGTGCCATAGTTGTTCTTAATATTAAGTTGTTAAAATTACTTACTCTGTTACACCGCTTATGCGTGCCAACATCTCCGGATTGCAATCCTCCGGCTTGTGAGCTCGCACAATTGGCAGATCAAGCATAATGCTGTCGTAGATAAACTGTGCTATCGACAACTCGTCGCCACGCTGAAGAGTCACCTCCTCGCCATCGAACGGTTTTGCCTCATCGCCGAAATATACCACCATCGCACCCGATGCCTCAGCCTCGATAGTCACATCGTCAAGGCAACGGTCACACTGTGTAACAACACTACCCTCGCCATCAACCTCAATCTCCAACTTATTGGAAGTCAGGCGAGTACCTACAACTCGAAACTTATAGTCCGCACCTGTAATATCGGACATCTCCATAGTCTCGAACAGCTCCATACCCACCTCGAGATCGAACTCGAAGCTCTGCTGCTGCAGTGTCTGTGCGTCAATAATATACCTCTTCATACAAGTTTTGTACGCTTTTAGTCCGCAAAGTTATGGCAAAATTTTTTATTTAACAAATTTTTTCAAAAATTAGTCATCACTTTGCCCCAAAGATTACTTTGCTCTCTTCTCAGCGAGGTAGTCAATATCGAATGCACCCTTCTGTGCCTTGTACTTATCCAGATTAGAGCCTGAGTGCCAAGTAGTATAGCCTCCGAGCAGACCAGCGTCATACAGACCACGAATCTCCTTCTCTACATTCTCGGCGTCGTACTTAATTCCGTTACGATCTACATGGCGCATAACATTGTATGCCTGAATCCAAGTACGCACTACTGCCGGTGTAGGAGTTACCTGCTGACGACCCTGCACGCGCTCACCCCACGCCTTGAGAATCTCGTATGGATGGTTCCACGGCTTCTTGATACCGTAGTAGCCGTTTGAGAAGTGGTCAGGATAAGGCATACCGCAGATTACATCGGCAATATTAGATATTGCAGGCCAATACTGACCATAAGCGGTTGTATAACCCGGATTTGCAGCCTCTCCAAATACATCGATAGATACATAGGCACCTACAGCGTGAATCTCATCACAAGCATACTGCACAAAGCGCTGAATAGCCTGCACCTTGCTCTCGTTGTACTTGTTGTGGTAGTCGATAAACTGCTCAACCTTTGTCATACGATCCGGGAAGCGAACATAGTCGAAGTTGATCTCGTTAAAGCCGAACTTACGCACCGCCTCCTTTGCCAACTCGACATTGAACTGCCAAACCTTACGATCATACGGACTTGGCCAGTATGCCTTGTTGTGCTTGAACGGCTGACCTGTAGCCTTCTCGGTAATAGCCACCTCCGGATGGTCCTTTACAAGATATGAATCCTTGAAGCAGGTAATTCGACCCACTACATAAAATCCCTCCTCGTGCAGACGACGCACCGCCTTCTCGTACATAGCCTCCTTGGTCGAGCCGGCACGCGAGTAGTTTGTCGGCGAGTAGAGCTTCATAGCCTCCGCCTTGTAACCCGGACACTCGTTGTCCTTAATATCGATTACGAAGGTGTTGATCTTTGTCTGCTTTGCAAATGCAATGTACGACTCGATATTGCCGATTACCGCAGGCGAGATATTGAGGTAGAGCGAGTAGCAAGCCTCAGGCATCTTGTTATTCTCAAATACAACACGCTCGGTCGGATAGAAGTCGCAACCGATAGCCTGACCGCCACCGAAAGAGTCCTTCACCGCCTTGTGCACCTTGTCGTACACCTCTGCCTTGTAACGCTTCAGAGCCTCCGCCTTGTCAAAAACGGTGTATTTTGCGTAGATGTGACCCTCAACCTGACCCTGACGCACGATGTATCGATTTACACGACCTAGAACGTCAATAGTGTCGTAGCCGATAACCTCGAGCTCCTCGCCCTTGTCGGCATTTCCACCTACCTTTGAGGTCTCGATGTCCGAGATAATCGCCGCCGGAGTGCGCACGAAGATACTCTTCTCCTGAACAACCTCACGCGGCTGCGCCACCAGCTGAGAGGTCAGAGCATAGTAACGCTCCTTACCAACCTTTACGGGCAGGTACTCTGTATCGTTGAGTCTCTTTTTGCCATTTACAACAACGTCAAGCTGCGCACCACGCACCAATGTATCGACAACAGCCACAGCATCACTCTCTGCATCAATCGAGTAGAGATATGCGGTATGCACAGGCGACGCCAAATAACGCACCTCTACAATCTCTTCAGTGTTGCACGCCACCACAGCAAATACAACACAAATAAGGGTTAAAAGCTTCTTCATTTTTTATGTATATTCTACAAATTCTACAGAAAACAGATTTTCCGCCGCAAAGGTAATACTTTTTTGCCACCAATATACACCTATAATAAAAAAAGAGGGTGACAAAATTAAATTTGCCACCACTCCTTATTCTATGATTGACCATAGAGTGGTTAAAAAGGATGAAGTTCAAGGCTTTCGCAGTTCTCGAAACCGCAGCATACTAAAGCGTATGTGAGGATTTCGGGAACAAGAGTAACGCAGAAATTCGCCTTTTTTACCGCTCTACTTCTTAGTCTTACCGAGCAAGCAGATCGCTGTAGAGATAATACCACCAATAGGTGCCCACCAAGTCCACGCGATATACTGAGTACCGAAGAGCTGTTTCTGGAACATCAGAGGGATGATGATGGCTGCACCGGCAACGATTGCTGCGACAACAGTGTAGTAGTTACCACGATTTTCGGTAAATATTGCTGTAAGGAAGACACCGATCATACCTGCGTATGCGAAGCACATAACACCGGTAGCGAAGTCTACAAGGTTAAGACCGCTCGCCTCCTGCATAACGGCTGTAACGATAGCAAAACCTGTAAGGAGCATACCCATCAAAAATACCATCTTACGAGAAGATGAGAGCTGATCGGCATCACCCTTAACCGCCTTACCGAATTCGGCACGAATAGGCAGATAGAGGTCTGTAACGAAGCTCGACGCCATAGCGTTGATAGCCGAGTTGAACGACGAGAGTGCTGCAGCAAGCAGACCTGTAATCATCAATCCACGCACACC
>JAFZDR010000171.1 GCA_017561105.1 Alistipes sp.
AAGAAGCAGTACGATTTTACCTTGAAGGCGGTGGATCAGAGCAACTACCACCTTATCGTTTCGGCCGATATTCATGTCCGCAATCGTGCGATGACCAAGGAGGAGCCTATCCGTCGTATGCCGTTGAGCAACCCTGTGGGCGAGAAAGATGCTGATACCTTCCTCCGTACCTATATGGCTCACTTGCGCGACTATGTGGCGCAGTTGCCAAAGGATGCAAAGGTCTATGGCCTTAACCTCGGCGATATGAGCAACGAGTCGCATTGGAAGCGCTATGGCGGTACTTTGGAGAATTTTGTGCAGGTTTGCGAGCGTGGCGGTATGCCTATTCAGACCTACACCGTTATGGGTAACCACGAGCACGATATGAAGGCTCGCGACATCTTCGACGATGACGATACCGAGGCAGAGTTGGAGTATATGAAGGTCTTTGGTCCGACCTACTACTCGTTCAATATCGGTGGCGTGCACTATGTCGTTATCGACAATGTAAAGTATTGCAACCACAAGTCTAAGGGTAAGGATCGCAACTACCAGGTGCGTATCACTCAGGATCAGCTCGATTGGGCAGCATTGGATGCTAAGTATATGCCGAAGGATACCAAGAGTATCGTAATTGCATGGCACTGTCCGGCACACCGCTTCTACAAGAAGGGTGTGTCGAATGAGAATACAAAGTTGTTCCTCGATATCTACGCTCCGTTCAATGTGCCTATGACAATCCTTTCGGGACACAACCACCAGGCCGAGTCGGTAACTGTTGCCGGCTATAAGAACACTATGGAGTACCTCCACCCATCGGTTTCGGGTTCGTGGTGGTACTTCCCTGTATGTACCGACGGAGCCCCTTCAACTTTTACTCGCTACGACTTTAAGGAGGGTAATCTCGTATCGCGCGAGAGCGTAAACTTCACAAATACTACCGAGCAGAAGTATCGCCTTTACAACAAGGGTGAGCGTACCAAGGAGGGCGAGGCTGTTGTTCGACTCAATGTTTGGGATTGGCATCCATCGTGGAAATTTGAGGTCTATGAGGATGGCAAGAAGATCGAGAATGCGAATGTTAAGCGCGTAAACTTCAGAGATAAGCTCTACGATGAGATGCGCGAGAATACAGGTAACGGCATCAAGAGCTTCAAGTGGTTGCGTACCGCTACAACTCGCCACTGCGTAGAGTATAAGCCTCAGAATACTAACGCCGAGATTCGTATTGTAGCTTTCGACGAGTTCGGTAAGGAGTATTTCAGTGTAACAACCCGCGTGGAGTAGGCGAGCGATGCCGGCTATTTGGCGACATATCGCACTCTTATTGGCATTGATTGCATTTTGTCGAGCTGCGGCGCAGACCGACATCGTGCAACCCAATTTGAGTGTGCCTACCAAGATAGCCCCTGCATACTTTGGACCTAACGCTTTTCCGGTACCCGATATGCTCGATGGTCGCACCTCGTCGGAGTTGAAATTTGAGCTCTATGGCGACTGCTACCTCGGCACAACAACGGGCAATGTTGCCGACGATGTTACGGGCGATTTGTTCGCAAAATTGACAATTCCGCTCTTTACGCCAAAGGCAAATTTGACGGTGTGGATGCCTATATTTGAGTATTTCTACACCTCGGAGTGGGTGAATGCCTTGCGCCGCCTGCCGCATAACGGCAGCCTGCAGGGTATGGATTCGGGTGATGTATATGTGTCGGCAGATGTGCGAATATTGAGCCAGGAGAGGCACCATATCGATATAACTGCCCGTGCTGCATTGAAGACCGCATCGGCAAATCAGTACGCCAAGGGGCGTTGTTACGACGCTCCTGGCTACTTCTTCGATGCCGCATTTGGACGAGGATTTCAGATTGGTGCAGACCACAATCTTCGTGTTGCATTGAGCTGCGGTTTCTTGTGCTGGCAGACCGATAATGGCCGCCAGAACGATGCGGTGATGTATGGCGCACACCTCGCCTACAACTATAAGCATTTTACGGTTGATACCACCTTTGGCGGATATGCAGGTTGGGAGGGTGATGGCGATCGCCCGATGACTCTCAAAACCTCAATTTCGTACCGTTTGGGCGACTTCTCCTTGCGACTTATGCATCAGGTCGGCTTTATGGATTGGCCGTACCACCAAATCCGCTTTGGAGCAACCTACTCGTTCGATATGCTTAGCAGAAAGAAGAAGTAGGTTATATCTTGTAATTTCCATCCCTGAATTGACGCGGTGTAATGCCCTCCATCTTGCGAAATGCGGTGGAGAATTGCCCTGCATTCTCAAATCCGAGTGTGTATGCCACCTCGGCGATACTGCAGCTCTCGGTGACGAGCAACTCCTTGGCTCGACTCATCAAAATACGCGAAATGTATTGTACGGGTGAGGTGCCTGTCAGTCGCTTGAAGTTTTGGCGAAACCACGAATATCCTACGCCTAGGCTCTTGGCTATATCTTCGGCTCTAAGGGTGTGGTGTGCGCGCTCTCGCATTATTTGTCGCGCCTCGTTGATGATATCCTCTGTGTAGTTGGCTCCTGTGGATCGGTTCTTGTGCTTGTAGAGAATATGGCCCAATATATGCAATACAATGCCCGAAATAAGTTGCTGGCACGCCATAGCCTCCTTCTCGGCAAGGCGTATGGCGTCGCGATAGAGTGCCATCAGCGAGTTACTCGGACCGATATCTATCAGCGGCTCATCTACGGAAAAGAATCCTCCCGCCACTACGCTGTCAGCCAAATTGCCTTTGAATCCAATCCAAAACTCGCTCCAGCCGCTCTGCTCGTCGGGTGCGTAGTTGTGCCACTCGTTCGGAAAGAGTAGTATCACGGTGCCCGCTACAACGCGCTGACGAGCTACCGACTCCGACTCGAAAAATCCGCCACCTTCGGTTATATAGATGAGCTGATACTCGTCGAGCGTGCGACCATTTGTGCGCCTGAGATTGTAGGCGGTAGGGTGCTGCATCGCGGGGTAGCTCGAGTGGGGTGCAATGCTCTGCTCGCCTACGGTTGTCACGACAAGTCCCCAAGATTCGTCGTTTGAGGCTACGGTAAGATATTTTAACGAGTTGCTATTATATTCTCTCATTGTGTCAAAATTGAAAAGTTTATTATCAATTTTCAAATTCAAAGTTAGCAAATATATGCTTAAATTTGCAATAGAATAATATAAATTTTTCATAAACTATGAAGAAATATACCTTTTTAGCCTTCGACTTGGGAGCTACAAGCGGTCGCTCGGTGCTCGGAATTTTGTCAAATGGCAAAATTGAAACTAAAGAGCTCACCCGTTTTCCCAATGCAATTGTTGAGCTTAACGGTAAGTTCTATTGGAACTTGCTCGGATTGTATGAACATCTCAAGGAGGGTCTCGCGGCGTGTGCCAAGGAGGGTATAACTCCCGATTCGATCGGTATCGACACTTGGGGTGTCGATGTAGTGCCTATTGGTGAGGATGGTTCAATTCTCGGTATGCCGCGTGCCTACCGCGACCCATACACCGACGGTGCCCCCGAGCGCTATTTCGAGATTGTTCCACGCGAGGAGGTCTATGGCGCTACAGGTATTCAGATTATGAATTTCAACACCCTCTTCCAGCTCTTCGCAGCTGTAAAGGAGGGCTATACCCCTATAACAAAGGCAAAGCAGGTGCTGTTTATGCCCGATGCACTCTCGTATATGCTCACGGGCAAGGCTATGTGCGAGTATACTATCGCCTCGACTTCGCAGATTCTCAACCCTCGTACAAAGGGTTGGGAGAGTGCGCTGCTCGAGAAGGCGGGATTGCCAGCCGATATCCTTCCGATGCCGCAGATGCCGGGTTGTGTGATTGGCTCATTGACCGACGCCCTCGCTAACGAAACCCGCATCGGCAAGGTGCCGGTTGTTGCCGTTGCAGGTCACGATACTGCATCGGCTGTGGCTGCTGTTCCGGCAGAGAATGAGCACTTTGCATACCTCTCGTCGGGTACATGGTCGTTGATGGGTGTCGAGGTTAAGGATCCAATCATCACCGAGGAGTCCTATCGCCTGAACTTCACAAACGAGGGCGGTGTCGAGGGAACAACGCGTTTCTTGAAGAATATCTGCGGTATGTGGATTCTGGAGCAGTGCCGCAAGGAGTGGGAGCGCGACGGTAAGTCGTACAGCTATCCTGAAATTGTCGCTATGGCAGAGCAGGCAACTCCATTTGTGCGATTTATCAACCCTGACGATGCTGCATTTGCCAATCCTAAGTCGATGTTGAAGGCGATTGATGCCTTCTGCGAGCGCACCAATCAGACCAAGCCGCAGAGCGATGCCGAGGTTATCCGTTTGATATTCGAGAGCCTTGCATTGCGCTATTGCGAGGTGCTCGAGATGCTCGAGAAGATGGCTCCGTTTGCAATAGATGTGTTGCATATAATCGGTGGAGG
>JAFZDR010000172.1 GCA_017561105.1 Alistipes sp.
ATCTGTTTCATTTTCATAACCTTACTCTATTTCAATAACCCTAACCTGTTCCTTAATTTTCTGTACTGCGTAGTGATAGTTTGTCTTCAAAGTCGACACACTCTGCCCCGTAGCTTGCGAGATCTCCTCGAACGACAACTCGTCGTAGTAGCGCATATTGAAGACCAATCGCTGTTTTGTCGGCAGTGTCAAAATGGCTCTCTGCAGTCGCACCACAATCTCGTCTGCCGAAGGGTCAATCTCCTGCTCGAAGGTTGCAAGCAGCGATGTTCGCACCGAGTCGAGCGAGGCAAAAGCCCACTTTTTTCGTTTCTGCAACGCCTTTATGGCGACACTTGTCGCTATGCGATACAGCCACGCAGTCAAAGAACTCTCTGTTTCACCTCGGAAATCGCCAATGGAGAGGTATGCGCGGGCGAATGTATCTTGCAAAACATCCTCAGCCTCCTCGTGCTGAACAACCACGCGACGGATATGCCAATAGAGCCTGTCACCATACTGCTCAATCAGCCGATCAAATGCTTCCACCGAGTTGCTCCTGAGTTGAGCAATAATTGCCTCTCCGTTCTTCATCTGTCCGAGTTCACTTATATAGACCCCCTTTTCTGCAAAAGGTTAAATTTGGACTACACAAAATTAGCAATTTTTTTGAATTATTTTCACTTTAATGTCCATTCACCAAGAAATTACACCTTTTCACCCTCGCTTTTTGTAAAATCGGCAAAAAGGTCGTAACTTTGTGTCGATTATACTTACTGCATAAGTATCTGATACAAAACTTTAAATAACTACAAGATGAAAAATTTGACAAAAATCTTCTTTGTCGTTGCTGCGATGGTCGCATTTTCGTGTACCACCGATGTAACGGAGGACCTCGGCATTGCAGTCGGTGGTCAGACAGAGATCTCCCTCTCGTTGGAGGAGTCGCGCACTCACATCAGCGGCAAGGCGGGTGATGAGTATCCGCTCTACTGGAGCGCGGGCGACAAGATTGCCGTAAACGGCATAGCTTCGGAGTCTCTTTCGGAGTCGTCACACGGCAAGAGCAGCGCAACCTTCACCATCAACGGAGTGGTAGAGTATCCTTACAACATTGTCTACCCTGCTCCTGCTGAGGGCGTAACCGCAGCTGAGGGATTGCAGGCGGTATCATTCCTCGCAACTCAGGAGTACACCGCAGGTACATTTGCCGAGGGTGCAGTTCCGATGTATACACAGGTAGCAAGCGCGAGTGAGGCAGCAAACCTTAAGCACCTTGCAGGTGTTTTGTGCATTGCCCCAAAGGGAGAGGGCGTAGTCCTCACCTCGATGACCGTTACTGCCGAGAGTGGCAAGATTGCAGGTAACTTCGATGTAGATTGCGCAACCGGCGCATTGACCGCACACGACGATGCAGTGAACACCGTAACTGTAACATTCGGCGAGGGCTTGACACTCGGTGCAGAGGCAACACCAATCTATGTAGCTGTTCCTGCGGGCAAGTACGGAGTATTCTCGGTTACAATCAACTCTACAGCCGGCAAGATGGCTGTTCACTTCGATAGCGCATCGAATCCTATCAGTGCAGGCACAGTTCGTGAGTTTACGCCATTTGTTTATGCAACCAATGTTGCCGAGGGGGAGGAGTTCCTTATCGATAGCGCAGATGCGTTGATTCGCTTTGCCAAAATTGCAAGCAACTTTACACCATACACTTCGGCAAAGGTTGTTGCTGCAATCGACATGACAGGTAAGGAGTGGACTCCAATCGAGGGCTTTGCTCACGCATTCGACGGTGGCAACTTCGAGATTAAGGGTTTGACTGCGCCACTCTTCGGCACAATCACAGCTACCGAGATTAAGAATGTAAAGCTCGTTGATGTAAACATCCTCGCTATTGGAAGCAAGGAGGTTGGTTCTATCGCATGCAAAATCGACAACACTGCAGCTGTAGTTTCGAATTGTTCGGCAAGTGGAAAGATGGTTTTGCAGAATAACGGAGCATTGAGTAGCACTATCTATTCGGCAGGTCTTATCGCAAGATCAACATCGACGCAGACATTCTCCAATCTCACCAACGAAATTGATATTGAAGTTTCAGGAGAGTTTAGCGAAGAAAATACCTACGTCTGCGGTTGTGTTGGTTATGCCAAGGATTTGACTGTAGAGAATCTCACAAACCTCGGAAATCTCACATTCAAGGACATCGTATCGCCTCGTGCTTGTCTGTGCGGAGTGACAGGATATACCAAAGTCTATAAAAACTGCGTAAACGGTGTACAAGGTGATGCAACCAAAGGTTGCCTCAAATATGAAGGCACCAAGAATGCTTCTTTCTGGGCCGGAGGTATCGGCGGAGTATCGGATGCTACGAGAACACTTACAAACTGTATAAACTATGGTTCAATTATCGTTACCGAGAATGCCAGCGCAGCAGGTGTTATCGTGGGAGGTATATATGCTAATTGCCAGAGTAGCAAGTCGGCCGTAATCTATACATTCGATGGCTGTGCAAACCACGGCGAACTCTCTATTAAACCAGCATCTACCAGTGGTAATGTGAAAGTTGGAGGAGGCTGGGCACAGACAAGCGGCACGTACGATACATTTAAGATTCTCAACGGCTTTACAAATACAGGAGATATTACTGTTGAGATTGATAATGTCGTTGGAGGTACAGTCCTTGTTGGCGGTGCTGTAAGTACATTTAACAAGGGTCTTCACGCCGATTCAAACGGAGTTATCAAGAATGAGGGTAACATTACCTATAAAGGTGTCACCAGCACAGCAAGCTATACCCGAATATCAGGAGTTCTTGCTCATACTGCAAGTACGCCATTGGATTCTGCTAACTTATCGTATGTTAATACCGGCGATATCACAGCCATAGGTCAATTCGGAACAACCGGATATGTAGGCGGAGTGATGGGTACAGGTCGAAATATATCAAATGCTCGAAGCTTCTGTAACATAAAGGCTATTGGCGCCACCTATGTTGCTACAATTCTTGCAACGAGCGACACCACATACAAAGCTACAAATTGCCATAGTGGAGGTACTATATGCGTAGATGAGAGTGCCGGCAAGATTGACCTATCTCTCGAGAACTGGTATAACTATATCTCCGCATACGATATGACTTACGATGCAGCGAAGAGTGCAAACTGCGGTTATATCGCAAGTATCGATGCCATCCCTGCATTCGAGGCTCCACACGAGATTAACTCGGCTGAGGCATTGCTCGCATTTGCTGCCGAGGCTGCAACATTCGACAAGGACATCTCTATTACAGCAGATATCGATATGACAGACAAGGCTTGGACTCCAATCGAAGGTTACAAGGGCTCAATCAAGGGTAACGGTAACAAAATTAAGGGCTTGACCGCGCCTTTGTTCGGCACAACAGCTGCTTCAATCGAGAACTTGCACCTTACTAATGCAGATATTACCGTTTCGGAGGTAGGCAATCTTCGCATCGGAGCTCTTGCAGGCAAGATCGACAACGCAACCGCTGTTATAACAAACTGCTCTGCCGAGGGTAAGATGACTATCAACTGTACAATGACCGAGGCGATAGATGAGATCTTTATTGGAGGTCTGATCGGTGAGATCACAACTACCCAGGAGTGTTCTGAACTCTGCAACAAGCTTGACATTGTAATTGATGGTACTTACAAGAACACCATTCGCACCGGTGGTTGTATCGGTGATATTCGCAATGGCGCATTGATTAACTCTTCAAACCTCGGTACTATCACATTCAACGGTAGCACCGGCTCAACTCACGCATTCTCCGCAGGATTAGTTGCATACGCAAAAGTTTTGACAAACTGTACCAATGGTTCGGCAGATGACAATACCCACACAATGGGTTCCATAACCTTCAATGGTACAGCAAAGAATGCTTATGCATCAGGTATAATCGCTACTGTTGCTTGTAATACAGCCATTACAAACTGCCATAACTTTGGAGCTTTGACCCACTCTTCTACATCGAAGACCACAAGCACAACTCTGATGGGAGGTATGTCCGCATACTTCTCGAATGCCTCATTGACCGCAACATTCGATGGTTGCAGCAACAATGGACCTATCTACAATATCTCTATAAGCACAGGAGACTTAAAGGTTGGAGGCCTTATCGGACACATGGGTAGTGGCACACTCAACATTGTTAATGGCTACACCAACAATGGAGACATGATCGTCGAGCAGCAGAATTCAACCGGAGTTGTACAGATTGGCGGTATAATCGGAAACTACTCGGGCGCATGGACTACAAGCTCTACTAAGGGTGTATATAATAGCGGTGCCATCACCTATAATGGAACCTCTACGGCGTCTACTGTTCGTGTTGGAGGTATTGTAGCTGCTATGGCTGTTGCAATCCCAACAATCGAGGGCTTCGAGGTAGTAAACACTGGTAATATCAAATCAGCAGGTACAGGTAAGGATGTATATGTTGGTGGTATCCAGGGTGCCGGCAAGTCTATTTCGGGCGCTAAGTGCTACTGCAACATTCGTACTGAGAATGTCACTGCATCCGGTTGGATTATGCCGGCAGCGCGCACATCTACACTCAAGGCTACCAACTGCCAGATTGGTGGTAACACAGTAGAAATCGACGAGGCTGACGAGAGCGAGAAGCTCTATCCAATCACCGCAGATAACTACTTCAACTACATCTACAGCTCGCCTATCGACAAGGAGACAGCGGAGGCTGATGGTTGTTATCCCCTCTCGGTAAAGCCAACAATTCAATAACCCCTAAAAACAGTTACTATTATGAAGAATTATTTGAAACCAGAATTTGAGATTTTCGAGGTAGCTGTCGAGGGCGGCTACGGCGATAGTGTTCTCCTCCCGGGCTTTGGCACGGAGAACGACGAGTTGGTTTACTAATTAGCTTTTAGCCATTGGCCATTAGCCATTAGCTAAAGCATAGAGAGAATCGGGCAAGTTACCTTGCCCGATTTCTTTGTTTTAACTACACCCTATCGCATCAGCAATGACGAATCGCCATACGACAGAAAACGGAAATCGTTTGCAAGAGCATAGTCGTAGATACGATGCCAATCATCTCCGAGATATGCCGATACGAGCAATAGCAAGGTCGATTTCGGCTGATGGAAGTTGGTTACGATATTGCGCACAATGCGGAAATTGTAGCCCAGCGGAGTGATCATAATCTCGGTTGCGGCACGAAGACGCTCGAGGCCCTGTTGCTCCATATATAATATAAGTATATCGAGAGCCTCCTCACCCGAGAAGTCGGCAGGAATGTCGTACAACTCCCACTGCCCTACTACATCGTAGTCGTATGCCTTACCGTTTTTAATTCGCCAAGCCAGCGCCGAGAGCGACTCCAAAGTACGCACCGAGGTTGTGCCCACAGCGACAATCTTACCATAGTTGGCACGCAACTTACGCAGTGTTGCAAGTGTAACATCGAAGTGCTCGGTATGCATTGCGTGCTTGGTGGCATCCTCATCCTTGACAGGCAGGAATGTACCCGCACCCACATGGAGCGTAACCTCCGCGAAGTCGAAACCTCGCTCGCGCATACCCTCGATAAGTGGTTGCGTAAAGTGCAGACCCGCAGTAGGTGCTGCCACCGAACCCTCAAAGCGCGAATAGACGGTCTGATAGCGAGTATTGTCGATATCCTCGCTCTCGCGGTTGAGATATGGCGGAATAGGAATACGACCGAGATACTCCAAGAGTTGACCGAAGGTCATAGGGGCACTCCACTCAAAGCGAACGATATGCTCGCGAGTACCGCGCTCGGCAATATATGCCTGCAAGGTGTAGTGCTCGCCCTCGTAGTCGAACGGAATCTCCACTGCGCCCTCCTTCCACTTTTTGAGGTTGCCCACAATGCACGACCACTCGCACTCGTCCTTCACCGAGAAGGCGTGTTCGTAGTCGGCAGGGGCGTGCGGTTCAAGGCAGAATACCTCAACGCGCGCACCCGACGGTTTGTGCATCACAAGACGCGCACGCACCACCTTTGTATTGTTGAACACGAGGAGTGAGCCCTCGGGCAACATATCGGGAATATCCGAGAAGTGTCGCTCTATAATCTCGCCACCACGATAGACAAGCAGCTTAGACGAGTCGCGCTCCGAAAGCGGAAACTTCGCAATACGCTCGTCAGGCAGTGGATAGTCGTAGTCGTTTATGTTGATGTATCTCTCCATAAATTCAGCTATTAGCTATTGGCCATTAGCCATTAGCTTTCTAATTGACAATTAACGGTACATTTCTAAAAATTGGGCTGCCCTCATACGAGCAGCCCA
>JAFZDR010000173.1 GCA_017561105.1 Alistipes sp.
GATATCCGCGTTACTGGCGGCTATCTGAACAACCTTGAGCTTCGTTCGACCAACGAGATGGCCCGCCATAAGTTGCTCGACCTGCTTGGCGATTTTGCGTTGCTCGGTATGCGTATCAAGGGAAGTGTAATGGCAACTCGTCCGGGACACTATGCCAATACCGAGTTTATGAAGCAGATTCACAACTCAATCCGTCGTGAGGGCGTAAAACCGCGCTATAAGTACGACCGCAAGAAGGCTCCATTGTTTGATATCGTCGAGATTCAGCGAATGTTGCCACACCGTTTCCCATTCTTGTTGGTTGATAAGATCTACCACATGGATGACGAGTCTATCGCGGGTATCAAGCAGGTTTCAATCAACGAGCCGTTCTTCCAGGGTCACTTCCCTAACGAGCCGGTTATGCCGGGTGTGCTTATTGTCGAGGCTATGGCGCAGTGTGGCGGCATTTATGTGTTGAGTCGAGTGGATAATCCGAAAGACTATTTGACCTACTTCTTGCGCATCGACAATGTTCGTTTCCGTCAGAAGGTGGTACCGGGAGATACATTGCAGATTGAGTGCGTATTGGCAGAGCCGGTGCGTCGCAATATCGCAAATATGGAGTGTAAGGTGTTCGTTGGCGATACCCTTGCTTGCGAGGCAACAATCGTTGCGCAGATTATTAAGAAGTAATTTTGAAATTTAGATATATGATCAGTCCTTTAGCTTATGTTCATCCCGATGCAAAATTGGGAGAAAATGTTACAGTAGAGCCATTTGCATATATTGCAGGCGATGTTGAGATTGGCGATGATTGCTGGATCGGTCCGGGTGCCGTTATTCACGACGGTGCGCGTATCGGTAAGCGCAACAAGATCCATACTGCAGCCTCAATTTCGTGCCTTCCGCAGGACTTGAAGTTCGTGGGCGAGAAGACTACAGCTGTAATTGGCGACGATAACGATATCCGCGAGTGCGTAACCATTAGCCGTGGTACAGCTTCGCGTGGCACTACCATTGTCGGCAACGGAAACCTCTTGATGGCCTATGTGCATGTTGCACACGACGATGTTGTGGGCAGCCACTGCGTTATCGCAAACCGCGTATCGCTTGCGGGTGAGGTTGAGGTTGGCGATTGGGTAGTTATTGGCGGCCACTCGGCAGTTCATCAGTGGTGTAAGATTGGCGACCACTCAATGGTTCAGGGCGGTTCGCTTGTTCGTCAGGATATCCCACCATTTGTAACCATGCGCGAGACAGGAAGCTATGCCGGCATCAACAAGATCGGCTTGCAGCGTCGCGGCTTTACATCTGAGCAGATCGAGGCTATTCACAACACTTGCCGTATCATCTTCCAGAGCGATTTGAACTTCACAAACGCTTGCAACGAGGCTGAGCAGACCTTGCCACAGTCGCCTGAGCGCGATGCCATCATCAACTTTGTGCGTGCATCGCTGGGTGGTCGTGGTGTGATTAAGAAGTACGGCAGATAAAAAACGACAAAAATATGAAGGTAGCACTCTTTGTTCCCTGCTTCGTAAATGCTCTCTATCCCGAAGTCGGAGAGGCTTCCTACAAGTTGCTGACTTCGCTGGGATTGGATGTCGATTATCCGCTTGAGCAGACCTGTTGTGGCCAGCCTATGGGTAATGCGGGCTACGAGAAGGATGCCGAGCCGTTGGCAGAGCGAATGGAGCAACTCTTTGCCGAGTATGACTATGTCGTCGGCCCTTCGGCAAGTTGTGTGTCGTTTGTGCGCGAGGCCTATCCGCGATTATCGCACCATAAGGGGGAGCACAAGTGTCTTTCTAACCGAATTTACGAGATTTGCGAGTTTCTGCACGATGTGGTTAAGCCTACATCGCTGGGGGCTCGCTTTCCGCATAAAGTATCTATTCATAACTCCTGCCACGGTGTACGCCTTATGGGTTTAAGTGCACCGAGTGAGCAGAATATCCCTTACTACTCGAAGTTGCGCAACCTCCTCTCGTTAGTCGAGGGCGTCGAGGTCGTGGAGCCTGAACGCCGCGATGAGTGTTGTGGCTTCGGCGGACTCTTCTCTATCGAGGAGAGTGCCGTATCGGTGCGTATGGGACACGATAAGGTGCAGCGCCACCTCGCTACGGGTGCCGAGTATATTACGGGTGCCGATTCGTCGTGCCTTATGCATATGCAGGGCGTAATTGATCGCGAGAAACAGCCGATTCGCACCAAACATATTGTCGAAATTTTAACCGCGCAAGAATGAGCTATCACGCAGTAAAGGCCAAGGCCTTCCTAAAGAACGAGGAGCGTGCTTCGTGGCACGATAGGGCGCTCTATGCGGTACGCGAGAAGCGTGATCGCCAGGCCTACTCTTTGCCCGAGTGGGAGCAGTTGCGCGAGAAGGCGTCGCAGATTAAGGAGCATACTTTGGCACATCTGGCCGACTACCTCGAGGAGTTCGAGAGCAATGCTACTCGCAATGGCATAAAGGTCCATTGGGCAGAGTCGGGCGATGAGATGAATGCTATCGTGGCTGAGATTATCGCAGAGCGCGGTGCAAAACATCTTGTTAAGTCGAAGTCGATGCTGGCAGAGGAGTGCCACCTTGCACCATACTTGGAGGAGCGCGGTGTGGAGGTTGTCGAGAGCGACCTGGGCGAGCGCATTGTTCAACTTATGGAGTGCGCACCGAGCCATATTGTTCTGCCTGCAATCCATATCAAGCGCGAGGAGGTGGGAGAGCTGTTTGAGGAGAAACTTTCGACCGAGAAGGGTAATTCCGACCCTACATACCTTACTCACGAGGCGCGTAAACACCTTCGCGAGAAGTTTCTCGGTGCCGATGTTTCGATGACGGGAGTAAACTTTGCTATCGCCTCGGAGGGCGCATTTGCAGTCTGCACCAACGAGGGTAATGCCGATATGGGAACCTCGTTTACCGATACGCATATCGCCATTATGGGCTTGGAGAAACTCGTTCCCGATTTGGAGTCGTTGGCGGTCTTTACCCGCTTGTTGGCTCGCTCGGCTACGGGTCAGCCTATTACTACATATACGGCACTCTACCGTAAGCCCGAGGAGGGTAAGGAACTCCATCTTATTATCGTGGATAATGGCCGTACCAAATCGTTGGCCGATACGCAGCATCGCTCGATGCTCAAGTGTATGCGTTGCGGC
>JAFZDR010000174.1 GCA_017561105.1 Alistipes sp.
AAGCTGAACAACATATCGGTAGTCTTACGGTAGAAGTAGTCTACATTACCATAGAGACGACCCTGCCATAAGCTGAACTCAGCACCGATATTGAGGTTACCGTTGGTCTCCCAAGTGATCTCCTTGTTACCCTTACGCGAGAAGATGGTTGCGATACCGCCCTGACCATCGTTCGAGATAGAGTAAGAGTCTGCATAGTAGTAAGAGATAGTGTAGCCTCCGAGCTTATCGTTACCCTGCGAACCATACGAAGCCTTAACCTTGAGGAGGTCAACTACATTGTTCTGTGGGAACCAAGCCTCACGGCTAATCAACCATGCTGCCGAAGCCGACCAGAAGTTACCCCAACGGTGATCCGGGTGGAAGTTTGACGATGCATCGCGACGGTACGAAGCCGATACGAATACGCGCTGGTCGAAGTCATACTGTGCACGAGCAAAGAAACCCTCGTTGTTGTAGTGCGAACGAGAAGAGCTTGCGCTCGACTTGTCAACTACCAAGCCTGACAACTCATCGTAGGTGTACGAGAACATCTTAGACTTCGATGCGCTGAGGCTATAGAGCATCAAGTCGTAAGTCTCGTGACCTACGAGTACATCGAGGTTGTGCTTTGTACCGAATGTGTGAGTATAGTTGAGCAACTGCTGCAAGTTGTACGAAATCTCGCGATCGTGGCTCTTCGATACGATACCACCCTCCGATGCAAACTGACCGTAGTAAGGGTTGAGAAGCGAAGTACCACGCATCTCATCGAGGTTCATACCTGCGTTGAAGACGAACTTCAAGTCGCGGTAGAAACGAACCTCAGCAAAACCGCTTGCCGAGAATGCGTTGTCGTTCGAGCTGTACTTATTGAGCTGGATATCCTGCAACTCGTTCGAAGTACCACCGGTTGTACGCTTCATACCTGCGTTAGCACCGTTACCAATATCGTAGATTGGGAAGCCCCACTTGTCGTAGATGTGCTCACCCTTGCCATTGCGGATGTAGATAGGATAGATAGGAGCTGTCTGCAAAGCAGTAGCAAATACATTACCACCGTCGCTTGCACCCTCACCGCTATCACCCTGGTAAGAGGTCATATTGGTATAAGCGAAGTTACCACCAACCTTGAGCCACTTCTTAGCCTGGTAGTCAGCACGCAAACGAGTAGTGTAACGCTGCTGGCGAGAACCGTCGATGATACCGTTGTTATCCAAGTAACCGAACGATGCAAAGAAGTTTGCCTTGTCGCTTGCAGCAGATACATTCACATTGTACTCCTGACGGAATGAAGGCTTATAGAGCTCGTTCAACCAATCATCAGGC
The DNA here is from genome assembly GCA_017561105.1 of Alistipes sp. GTDB lineage: Bacteria > Bacteroidota > Bacteroidia > Bacteroidales > Rikenellaceae > Alistipes. The sequence continues at coordinate 1,309 of JAFZDR010000174.1, forward strand.
TGCAACCAGAACTCGTTACCATCTTTATCAACAACCTTGCGACCAATTGTAGCGTTAGGGTTCAACTTGCCGTTCGAACCGATAAGCACCTGACCTGCAGGAACCGACATTACATTGTAACCCAAACCACCAGGATTGTTCGATGTGAGGAGCTCGTTAGCCAACAAGTGTGCCTGAGAAGCGCTCTTACCACCGAGAATATAGTTGTTGTAGAGTGACTGGTAGTGCAAAGCATAATACTCGCCCGCGTTATCTACATAATCGTATGTCTGCAACGCGCGAGTGTTAAGACCCCACTTACCGTCGAATGTTACGCGAGCATCGCCCATCTTAGCGCGCTTGGTAGTAACCATGATCACACCATTAGCACCACGAGCACCATACAATGCGTTAGAAGCTGCATCCTTCTGTACGGTGATAGACTCGATATCGGCAGGGTTGATGTGGTTGATATCACCCTCGTAAGGCATACCATCGACAACCCACAAAGGCTGGGTACCCGAGTAGAGCGAACCAGGACCACGAACTGTGATTGAAGCCTGCGCACCCGGACGACCCGAAGACGACGACATCTGCATACCTGCAACCTTACCAATCAACGCATCCGAAACATTCGAAGACTGCGTCTTTGCGAGGTCATCTGCAGAAACAACCTTAGCTGAACCGGTAAACGCATCCTTCTTAGCCTCACCGAAGGCAACAACGATAACCTCGTCGATAGACTTCGAAGCCTCCTTAAGAACTGCATTTACAGCTGTCTTGCCGTTAATGGCAATTTTGGTATCATCGTAACCGATAAACGAGAACACGAGAGTTCCATTTGCTGGAGCTGCAAGCATGTACTTACCCTGCATATCGGTCGAAGTACCAAGTGTGGTACCTTCTACCACTACGGTAGCACCGACGATCGGAGAACCATCCGGGCCGGTAACTGTACCTGAAACCTGCTTGTTCTGTGCAAACACCGAAGTGAGAGCGAACAGAATCGCAGCTACTGATAGTACAATTTTTTTAACCATAAGCATTAAATTTTGTTATTAAATAAAAAGTGTATTTTTCGCAAAGATATAAAAACGATACCTTATCGCCAAATATTTTTCGAATAAAAATGATGCGTTTTGACAATCCAATGCAAAAAAATGTTGGATAAGTTTCAAATTGAAAGCAAAATTGCAAGGAAAGTTTTAAATTAAAATTGAAATTTTTTAATAATTCTGGCCATTTTTGGCCCAAAAACGGCTCAAACGGCCCTCAGCGCCCAATATCAACAGTGCAAAAAATGACTATCAAAATGTAACCTGCATCCGAAAAATCCGCAAAACAAAAAATAGTGTAAAATTTATGATTTTTTTATGCGAGAATGTTCTATCTCACCGCACTTTTTATTATATTTGCACCGATAAATCAAGACTATCATAAATAACACACATATAAACTATGGACGCAATCGTTAAAACAAACTTGCAGTTGCCAGGACAAACTGCTCACTATGTAGGTAAGGTACGCGATGTATACAGCATCGAGGGCGACTACCTTGTAATGGTCGTTTCGGACCGTATTTCGGCATTCGATGTTGTATTGCCAAAGGGTATTCCTTTTAAGGGTCAGGTGCTTAACCAGATCGCTGCGAAGTTCCTCGACGCAACAACCGACATCCTCCCTAACTGGAAAATCGCCACTCCGGATCCAATGGTTACAGTAGGTCACAAGTGCGAGCCTTTCAAGGTTGAGATGGTTATCCGCGGCTACCTTTCGGGCCACGCTTGGCGCGAGTACAAGGCCGGCAAGCGCGTTATCTGCGGCGTAGAGATGCCTGAGGGTATGGTTGAGAACCAGAAGTTCCCAACTCCTATCATCACCCCTACAACAAAGGCAGCAGAGGGTCACGACGAGGATATTTCGAAGGAGGAGATCATCGCTCAGGGTATCGTTTCGCGCGAGGATTACGAGCAGCTCGAGAAGTATACTCAGGCTATCTTCCAGCGTGGTACAGAGATCGCCGCTAAGATGGGCTTGATCTTGGTTGATACAAAGTATGAGTTCGGTAAGAAGAATGGTGTAATCTACTTGATGGATGAGATTCACACTCCTGACTCATCGCGTTACTTCTACGCTGAGGGTTACGAGGAGCGTCTTGCAGCTGGCGAGAAGCAGAAGCAGCTCTCGAAGGAGTTCGTTCGCGAGTGGCTTATGGCTAACGGCTTCCAGGGTCAGGATGGCCAGCAGGTTCCTGAGATGACTCCTGAGATCGTTGCAAGCATCACCGAGCGTTACATAGAGTTGTACGAGCACATCACTGGCGAGAAGTTCGAGAAGGCAGAGTGCGACAATGTAGAGGCTCGCATCGAGAAGAATGTAACAGAGTTCTTGGCGACTCTTTAAGTTGAATAACAAATATATAGAGTGATCAAAGGCGGCAAGAAATTGTCGCCTTTGGTAGCGTAAAAAAAGTATGAAGAAAAGCGAATATTCAGGCATAGGTGCCAACATTATAATGTTGGCTCTATTCCTCTTTATAATGACCGGCAAAAGCGAGTTTGTGATTCTCTCGACAAACGATGTTCATGCCTCACTCGAGAATGTATCGCGTCTTGCCACAGCTGTCAAGAAGTGTCGCGACACGGTATTTACAATCGTTGTGGATGCTGGCGACCGTTGGACGGGAAATGCCTATGTCGATTTGGCCGAAAATCGTCTGCCAATCATCAAGTTGATGAATGCCATAGGCTACGATGTGGCAACACTCGGCAACCACGATTTCGATGCGGGACAAGAGGTATTGGACAAGGCTGCAGAGCATGCCGAGTTCGATATTATCTGCGCGAATATGAAGAGTTTAGGCGACAACCTCGACGACATTGAAGGTTGCGAGCGCATCGTAACGCCCGAGGGTATGGCGGTCGATTTCGTGGGCGTTGTAACAAGCTACGCAAACGGTCACCCCGATGGAAATGATGTAAACTTTGAGGGATTGCAGTTTGAGGATCCGCAGAGTGTCGCCGAGCGCGAATGCGAAAAATCGAACGGTGATGTAAAGGTGTTGCTCTCGCATATGGGCGATGATCGCGACATGGAGCTCGCTGCACGATACGACGGCTACGACATTATTATCGGAGGACACACTCACGCCATTCTCGATACCGTCGTAAACAACACAACCATAGGTCAGACCGGCCGAAAACTCAAAAATGTGGGTGTTACGCGTGTAAAAATGCGCGGCAGCAAGGTGGTAAATATCGAATATGAGAATATCCCACTGCATAAATATGAAAAAGATGCGGAAATCGATAACCTTATCGCGGAGATTGAGGCTAACCCCGCGTTGGAGGTTGTAGTTGGTTCGATGGCGCACGATATAAACCATGTGGGATTGTGCAATTTGCAGACAAAAATCATCAAAGAGGCTACAAATGCCGAGATTGGCATCTACCATCGTGGCGGAGTCCGCATAATCGAGGGGTTGCCAAAGGGTGATGTTACTATAAAAACGCTCTTCGACAACGAGCCGTTTTTCTCGCAAGTGCACACCATGTCGATGACTCCGACACAGTTGCGAAAGTTGATAATTTCGAAGTATAACGACACGGTAAACGCAAAGGAGTCGCATGTTGTAGATCTCTATGCAACAACGCCTTACACGATTATCACGGATGAAAACGACATGGCTTACGATGTGGTATTCCCGCAGCTTGTCGAGGGCAAAAAATACCGCATTGCAATAGCCGATTATGTGGCTCGCAACTACAAGGATTTGGAGTGCGAGAATGAGGTGCGATTGCCGCTGTTAGTATATGAGTTGGATAAGGCATATTTCGAGAAGAATTCTCCTGTTCGCATCTCGAATGAGCCGCTTCAAAAGGTTGTTGTCCGCAAAAAACAATAAAATATCGGGATTATATCCCGACAATAGAAAAAAAACACTACCTTTGTCGCTTGTATGGAGAAGCTAATGGCTAATGGCTAATGGCTAAAAGCAGAAAATAAAGAAACAATAAAAGAGATATGGCAGTAGAATTGAAAGATTTGACCAAGAGCGATGAGAACTATTCGCAGTGGTACAACGACCTTGTCGTAAAGGCAGGTTTGGCCGAGAATTCGGCAGTGCGTGGATGTATGGTTATCAAGCCTTACGGATATGCTATTTGGGAGAAGATGCACGAGGTATTGGACGGCATGTTCAAGGAGACTGGCGTGCAGAACGCTTACTTCCCACTCTTTATTCCTAAATCGTTCTTCTCGAAGGAGGCTAACCATGTTGAGGGCTTCGCTAAGGAGTGCGCAGTGGTTACTCACTACCGTTTGAAGAATGACGAGAATGGCAAGGGTATCGTAGTAGACCCTGCAGCTCGCTTGGAGGAGGAGTTGATTGTTCGTCCTACATCGGAGACTATTATTTGGAACACCTATAAGGGTTGGATTAACTCGTACCGCGACCTTCCAATCCTCTGCAACCAGTGGGCAAATGTTGTTCGTTGGGAGATGCGTACTCGTTTGTTCTTGCGTACTGCAGAGTTCTTGTGGCAGGAGGGTCACACCGCACACGAGACTCGCGAGGAGGCAGAAGCAGAAGCATTGCAGATGATCAAGGTTTACCAGAAGTTCGCAGAGGAGTGGCTCTGCTTGCCGGTAATCGTTGGTCACAAGTCGCCAAACGAGCGTTTTGCTGGTGCTGAGGATACACTCACCATCGAGGCATTGATGCAGGATGGAAAGGCTTTGCAGAGTGGTACTTCGCACTTCCTTGGTCAGAACTTTGCAAAGGCATTCGATGTAAAGTATGCTAACCGCGAGGGTAAGTTGGAGTATGTATGGGCTACATCGTGGGGCGTTTCTACCCGATTGATGGGTGCCTTGATTATGGCTCACTCGGATAACAACGGTTTGGTTTTTCCTCCGAAGTTGGCTCCTACACAGGTTGTTATCGTTCCTATCTACAAGGGTGAGGAGCAGTTGGAGGCAGCTCGCGTGAAGATGAACGAGATTGCTGACGCATTGAAGGCTAAGGGCGTTCGCGTTAAGGTTGATGACCGCGACAATGTTCGTGCAGGCTTCAAGTTTGCAGAGTATGAGTTGAAGGGAGTACCTGTGCGCCTTGCACTCGGTCAGCGCGACCTCGCAAACGGCACTATCGAGTTGGCTCGCCGCGACACCTTGACTAAGGAAACCGTTTCGCAGGAGGGTCTTATCGACTATGTAGTTAACTTGCTCGAGGAGCAGCAGAAGAACATCTTCCAGAAGGCGCTCGACTATCGTAACTCGATGATTACTAAGGTTGATACTTGGGATGAGTTCGTTGAGGTATTGAACAACAAGGGTGGTTTCATCTCGGCACACTGGGATGGCACTCCTGAGACCGAGCAGGCTATCAAGGAGGCTACAAAGGCAACTATCCGTTGTATTCCTTTGGATGTTGAGCCTGAGGAGGGCAAGTGTATCTTCACAGGCAAGCCATCGCCTTACCGCGTATTGTTTGCAAAGAGCTACTAATATGAAGCGTTTAGCGATTATTATCGCAATATTGTGCCTCGCTATGCCTGCAATGGCAAAGCCGAAGGCCGAGATTAAGAGTCAGTGGCGAGGTGCGCGTGTGGCGTACCTCGGCGACTCTATCACCGACAAGCGTCAGGTGGAGAAGGGTGTAAATGATACCTATTGGCTCTATCTCGAGTCGATACTCGGTATCAAATCGTACATCTATGGCATCAGCGGCCATCAGTGGAAGCATATCCCCGGCCAGACCGACAAGCTTATCAAGGAGCACGGTCAGGAGGTGGATGCGATTATGATCTTTGTAGGCACAAACGACTACAACGCAAATGTACCTCTCGGAGAGTGGTACTCGGAAGAGCCTGTAGAGGTAGAGGTTACAGGACCTAAGAAGTCAAAATCGGGTGTTATAAAGAGTCGAATGAAGCGCACTATTCTCATGGATAACAACACCGTGCGTGGCCGCATCAATATCGCAATGGCGAAGTTGAAGGCAGCCTACCCTACCAAGCAGATTATTCTTCTGACACCTATACATAGAGGAACTGCACTCCTCAGCGATTGGAATATCCAGCCTGACGAGATGCATGCAAATGGCGTAGGCGAATATATCGACGCCTATGTAGATGTTGTGAAGGAGGCGGGCAATGTATGGGCAGTGCCGGTTATCGACCTCAACTCAATCTGCGGATTGTATCCGTTGGAGGAGTCAAGCGCACTCTATTGGCGCAAACCTTCACTCGAGAAGAGCGAGAAATCGGGCAAGGGTCGAATTGACCGCTTACACCCTAACAGCGCAGGACATCTTCGCATGGCACGATGCCTTGCATATCAGTTGCTTGGCTATCCCGCAAAATTGGACTAAAATATGCAGAACAGCACGACTGACACACGAACAAAACAGATATACCGAGTAACCTTGCTCGGTATGTTTGTCAATATGGTACTCTTCGCCTTCAAACTCGTTGCGGGTATTGTCGGCCGAAGTGGAGCCATGATTGCCGACGCAGTACACTCTGCATCGGACTTCGCAACCGATATTGTGGTATTGGTCTTTGTGCGTATCAGCTCGAAACCTCGCGACGACGACCATAAGTGGGGACACGGCAAGTACGAAACCCTTGCATCACTTCTTATTGGCGTAGGATTATTCGCCGTAGGTGTCGATCTTCTTATGGATAGCGCACTGAAAATCAAGGCTGTTGCAGGTGGTGAGATACTGCCACGCCCCGGTGCTATAGCCATTGTGGCAGCAGCAGTGTCGATTGTAGTGAAGGAGGCTCTCTACCAATATACCGCGCATAGAGGCAAGGCCTTGGAGAGCCCGTCGGTTGTGGCTAACGCCTGGCATCATCGTAGCGATGCGCTCTCATCTATCGGCGCATTGGTTGGTATCGGTTTGGCCTATTTCCTTGGTGAGAAGTGGTGTATTGCCGACCCGATTGCGGCAATTGTGGTAGCTGCACTTATTATAAAGGTAGCAATCGACCTCTGCAGCACGGCGCTTGCCGAGTTGCTCGAGAAGAGTTTGCCACGCGCAACCGAAGAGGAGATTATCTCCATTATATCGGCCACACCTTATGTATATAAGCCGCACAATCTTCGTACTCGTCGCATTGGATCAAACATCGCAATCGAGGTTCATATCCGCGTTGATGGCGCAATGACGGTACAGGACTCGCACGAAATTTCGCGAGAAATCGAACATTCGCTCCGTGCTCGTTTTGGCGAGCAGACAGCCGTTGCAATACATATTGAGCCACTGAAATAGCGATTTAGATGTTGTAAATGTCGTAATTTCACCGCCCACTTTGGGCGTTTCACCGATACAATAAAATATCCTAAT
>JAFZDR010000175.1 GCA_017561105.1 Alistipes sp.
ACATTTGCTCCAAATGAGGATGCACTAGGTGTAGGCGTGGAGTTTATGGAAGCATTGGCGAGGAGCTTGTAGGGCTATTAGTTATTGGCCATTAGCCATTAGCTTTTGTTATGGCATAGAATGGCAATCGCTCGTTACACTCGCTGAATGACAACGAATGACATTAAATGACAATTTTGATAACAGTTATTTATTGTTGCAGTCATTAGACTGCGCTGTCATTAAATGCTATTCATTGTCATTAAGGGCTCAGCCCGAATGCCATTTTATGCCATTTCTGATTAGTCGGCAAAAAAATCTTTCGGCTCTCGTCTCTCGTCTCTCGTCTTTTTATTATCTTTGCAGAGTAGAAAAAGCCAATGGCTAATAGCCAACAGCTAAAAGCTAAAACAAGATGAAAGAGAGAAAAACAAAGCGAACAACAAAAAAAGGAAAGAAGATTGGATTTCAGGACCGTGCGGGATTTATCGTGAACATGTTTCGCGAGATGCCCGAGAAGCGATTTACTTTGAAAGCACTTGCAGCCGCATCGGGTGGTGCAGATCGCGACGGTCGTAACCTTACAAAACATATTCTTGACACCCTGCTCGAACAGGGTTTTATCGAGGACGAGGGACGAGGAAAATACCACCTCAGCCGCAGTCGCATGCCTCGATACGAGGGCGTGGTCGATATGTCGGCTTCGGGCTCGATGTATGTGCAGTGCGAGGGGCTTGAGAGCGATGTCTTCGTACATCAGCGCAACACCCGCAATGCCCTGAATGGTGACCGCGTGGAGGTTATCGTAACCCATACCTCGCGTAACGGAGCAAAGGAGGGCGAAATTTCGAAGGTCTTAGAGCGCTCACCGCGTTGCTACGCAGGTCGTGTAGAGATTGCATCGCGAGCAATCGCCGTTGTAGTGCCCGACTCGCGCAAAATGCCTACCGATATAGCCATTTCACTCAAGAAATATCCGCATCTCAAACAAGATGATAAGGTTGCCGTTCGTATAGTCGAGTGGCGCGATGGCGACCGCCTGCCACAAGGCGAATTGGTCGATGTATTGGGTGCTGCGGGCGATAACGATGCCGAGATGCACGCAATTTTGCTCGAGTATAACCTCCCATACCGCTTCGAGGAGCAGGTGGAGAAGGCTGCCGAGGCTATTGACGGCCGCATCACCGAGCGCGATATTGCCGAGCGACGCGACATGCGCGATGTTACAACTCTGACCATAGACCCAGCGGACGCAAAGGACTTCGACGATGCACTCTCAATCCGCAAAATTGGCGAGGGCAAGTACGAGGTTGGAGTTCATATTGCCGATGTTACGCACTATGTGCGTCCCGACTCAACAATTGACGACGAGGCTATCGAGCGAGGCACATCAGTATATCTTGTCGATAGAACTATTCCGATGTTGCCCGAGCGACTCTGCAACGACCTCTGTTCGTTGCGTCCTCACGAGGATAAGTTGGCATTCTCGGCCATTTTCCACATCGACGAGAGTGGCAAGGTATCGCAAGAGTGGTTTGGTCGTACTGTAATCCACTCGGACCGTCGCTTCACCTACGAGGAGGCGCAGGCGGTGATCGAAACGGGTGAGGGCGATATGAAGGAGGAGGTTTTGACACTCCACAACATAGCACAGACACTTCGCAAGGAGCGCTACCGCAAGGGTGCCATTGCCTTTGACCGTCGCGAGGCGAAGTTCCACCTCGACGAGAAGGGACACCCTACAGGCGTATATTTCAAGGTACAGAAGGAGGCAAACCAGCTTATCGAGGAGTTTATGCTCCTGGCAAATCGTCGCGTGGCGGAGTTCTGCGCACGTTCGCACGGCAAAGAGCGCACAATGGTATTCCGTGTGCACGACCGTCCAAACAGCGATAAGTTCGAGCGCTTCCGCTCGTTTATCCTACGATTTGGACATATCTTCAAATCCTCTATCGAAAAGGGCGATGCTGCAGCAAAGGAGCTGAACAAGTTGCTCGCATCTATTAAGGGTAAAGCCGAGGAGAATGTGGTTTCGACACTCGCCATTCGTTCGATGGCAAAGGCGGTATATACTACCGACAATATCGGCCACTACGGTTTGGCGTTCCCATACTATACCCACTTTACATCGCCTATCCGACGCTATCCCGATATGATGGTGCATCGTCTGTTGCAGCGCTACCTCGACGGTAAGCGCTCGGCCGACAAGGATATGCACGAATCGTTGTGTGTGCGCTGCTCGGAGCGCGAAATTATCGCTGCCGAGGCAGAACGCGCATCTATCAAGTATAAGATGGTAGAGTTTATGGCCGACAAGATTGGCGAGGAGTTCGACGGCCATGTTTCGGGTTTAAGCGAGTGGGGAATCTTTGTAGAGTTGGAGGACTCGATCATCGAGGGCATGATGCTTATGCGCGACATCCCTGGCGACTTCTACCAATTCGACGAGGAGCGTTACGAGGTCTATGGCCACTCGACAGGTCGCACCTTCACCATTGGCGACAAGGTACGCATCCGCGTCAAGAGTGCCGACCTGCGCCGAAGACTTTTGGACTTCGAGTTTGTCTGCACATTAAATAAATAAAGAGAGAGCGATGATTTCGGGTCATCGCTCTTTTTCTATAACTCCTTGACAAACGCCCTTCTGCGTTTGTGCTGGATATGGTCGAAAATCACAAAGTTCGCCTGGCTCTTATTGTTAGTCTCGAGAATGGCGGATGTTTCGACTCTCTGAATTCCATACTGCGAAAAGTATGGGGTCATCTCGTTAACGATCAATGAGTTTACGCCCTTATCCTGATAGTCGGGGCGAACGGCAATCAAAAGCAGATCGAAGTCGGTCATCTTCTTCGCCCTCAGAGCCTTAAACAGATGATACCAACCAAATGGGAAGAGGCGACCTCGGCACTTGCGCAACGCCGCCGAGAGCGACGGCATACCCAAGCCTGCAGCCACAATCTCATCCTTCTCGTTGGCTACCAGAGTAACGAAATCGAAGTTGAGCAGCGGGAAAAACATCTTGCAGTAGTATTGCTTCTGCTTATCGGTCATCGGCTGGTAGTTGTAGAGTTTCTGATATGCGGCATCGAGCACATCGAAGTAGCTATAGCCATATCTCTTTCTCAGTTCGCGTGCATTTTTGACCTTTACCGTATGAAGTCCGTAGCGCTCCGACACAAGGCCCGCCACACGGCGCATACGCTCGGGAGCCTCCTTCGGAGGGTGTATCTGAAACTCAACCCAATCGGCCTCCTTGCGCAGGCCATAGCGCTCGTAGTGAGCTACATAGTAGGGATGTGTATAGAGGCTCGCCATAGGCGAGTTATAGTCAAAACCCTCCAACAAAAGGCCCTGATGATCGAAATCGGTAAAGCCGACAGGACCATTCAAAAGCTCCATCCCCTTGCTTCTACCCCACTCGGCAACACTATCGAGAAGGGATGTGAATACCTTGTGATCGTCGATGAAATCGAACCAGCCAAAACGACATTTTTTGACACTCCAAGCCTCGTTTGCTCGACGGTTTACCACGCCCGCAATGCGACCTACGATTTTGTCGTTGCGGTATGCCATATAGAGAACAAAATCGCACACCTCATGAGCAGGGTTTTTGCCCTTTTTGAAGGTGTTTATCTCGTCTAAAATAAGTGGTGGGCAATAGCAGTCGTTGCCGTTGTAGTGATCGATGCCGAACTGCACAAAACGGTTCAAATCGCGACTTGTCTTGACCTCTTTGATTGTGATTGTATCCGTTTGGGTGGGTTTAGGATTAGTTTGAAACATAAATTTGGGTTATCTCTGTTTGGTTGTCAGCAGCACATGGGCACAATGGCGTAAAGTACCACGCCTACTGCAGCCGACAGAATAATCATCAGAATAGGGTTTACCTTGCGGAACGAACCGTAGAGGCACGCAGCAAAGAGAATCCACGACCAGACATCGGTAAAGTTTTCATTATTGCCCGAGCGCGGGAACATCAGCAACAGCGCTGCCGAAGCGATCATACCTACAACAACGGGACCGACAGCCTTAACCACGCTCTGCACAAAGCGATTTTCGCGATGACGAAGGAAGAATCGTGTAAGCAGGAGCATAAGCGTAAGCGACGGCAGACATACCGCGAAAGTTGCTATTACCGAGCCTGCAAATCCGGCAATCGTATAACCAATATAGGTTGCCGAGTTGATAGCGATAGGTCCGGGTGTAATCTGCGATACCGCCACAATATCGGCAAACTGCGTAGCTGTAAGCCAGCCGCGCTGCTCGACTATCTCATTCTGGATAAGCGACAACATGGCATAGCCGCCACCAAAACCGAAGAAGCCAATCTTCAGATAGGAGAGGAAGAGTTGCAGGTAGATCATTTTTTCGCCCCCTTTCTGCCGTTAGCTACGGCTATTACAACCCCTATAACAAGCGATGCTCCAATAAGATAGGCGGGCGAAAAGCCAAAGTACCACACCGCAACTGCCACGGCTGCCGCAACGCCCATAAGGTACCACTTCATACCCTTGACAAGACCAATCAGCGGGGCAACAATCAAAGCCACAACCGCCGGGCGCATGGCGCGAAAGGCAGCATCGACATATCTGTTTTCGCGCACCTCGGCAAAGAAGAGCGCAAGCAACAAAATCACCATAAACGACGGCAAAACCGTACCGAGGGTCGCCATAATTGCACCCACAGTACCTGCAACCTTATAACCAACGAATACCGAGGTATTAACAGCTATCGGTCCCGGCGTAGATTGTGCCAGAACAAGCATATCCAAGAAGTCCTTCTCGTCAATCCACTTATGGCGCTCGATAACCTCGCGCTGAATCAACGGAATCATCGCAAAGCCGCCACCAAAGCTGAAAAGGCCTATCTTGAAGAAGGTTGTAAAGAGTTTTAACAACATCGCCGAACCTACAAATTATTCACTATCGACACCATATCGACTGCAACAACAGCTGCCGTTTCGGTGCGGAAACGCTGTGTACCGAGGGTAATCTCCTCGAAGCCGTTTGCCACGGCCAAGGCAACCTCTGCAGGCGAAAAATCGCCCTCGGGGCCAATCAGAACGAGCACATCCTCGCCTTTTTTCAAGGTCGAGGCGAGGTACTTTTTCGCCTTAACGGCATCGCCGCAATGAGCAATAAATTTGCGGCCCGCAAACTCCCTTTTTACCAACTTATCAAACGGCGTAAGTTCCGCCAATACAGGATGATACGCCTTCAATGATTGTTTTACAGCCGAGGTTATAACCTTCTCCTCACGCTCGAGTTTTACAACCTTGCGCTCGCTATGTTCGCTAACGAGTGGCACAAACTCCGCAACACCAATCTCGGTTGCCTTCTCCAGAAACCACTCGTAACGGTCAATATTCTTTGTCGGAGCTACAGCCATAGTCAATCGGTAGGGCAACTTCTCGAACTCGGCGAAGTGTTCAACAACGCGCACAAGACAGTGTTTTTGGTGCGCCGAAGCGACCTCGCAACGGTAGAGATTACCCTTGCCGTCGGTGATATGGAGGGTATCACCCTCCATCAATCGCAACACCTTAACGGCGTGGCGCGACTCCTCTTCGGAGAGCATATATTCGGGTGCAGTGAAGTCTGCGGCGTAGAATAGTTGCATAGCTATTGAAAAAGTATTATCTTTGCGTAGCAAATATACAAAAATTTAGAGAAATGAAACGCATATTATTTGCATTAACACTTGTTATGACCGCACTTAACACAACTTTTTGCTCGAAGCAGGTTCAAAATGAGGGTAATCCTCTGCTTGCCGAGTTCAATACTCCGTACGGTGTTCCGCCATTCGACCTTATCAAGGCCGAGCACTACAAACCGGCATTCAAGCAGGCGATGTCGCTTCACAACGAAGAGGTGGCAGCTATCCTCGCAAACCAGGAGGAGCCTACATTCGAGAACACAATTCTCGAGCTCGATCGTTCGGGCTCGTTGCTCGCAAATATATCGGAGCTCTTCGGTATGATGTGCGCAGCGATGAATAGCGAGGAGATGCAGGAGGTTCAGGAGGAGGTTATGCCACTCTTGGCTGCTCACTACGATGCAATCTCTATGAACGGTGAGTTATTCAAGCGCATAAAGGCTGTTTACGACAAGCGCAACAGCACCGATTTGAACGCCGAGCAGATTCGTCTGGTAGAGAAGATGTACGACAGCGCAGTGCGTCAGGGTGCTCTCCTCAACGAGGAGCAGAAGGCTCGCCTGACCGTAATAAACGAGGAGTTGTCGCTGCTTACAGTAAAGTTCGACAACAACCTTTTGGCCGAAACAAACGACTTTAAGTTGGAGCTCTCGGCAAAGGAGGTGAGCGACCTTCCGAAGGCGGTGCGCGACGCTGCAAAGGATGGCGACAACGAGAATAAGTATATCTTCACGCTCCATAAGCCGAGCCTTATTCCATTCTTGACCTACTCGAAGAATCGTGAGTTGCGAGAGAAGATGTACAAGGCGTACCTCAACCGATGCAACAACGAGAACGAGCACGACAACAAGGCAATCATCAACGATATGATTCGTCTGCGTACCGAGAAGGCAAACCTCTTGGGTTACAAGTCGTACTCAGAGTATGTTATTTCGGAGCAGATGGCAGGCTCGCCAAAGGCTGTTTATGCGCTGCTCGAGGAGATCTTCAAGCAGGCCAACGAGAAGGCTAAGGAGGAGTTGGCCGAGATGAACGAGATATTCAAGCGCAACAATCCGGGCGACGACAAGAAGTTCGAGTCGTGGGATTGGTGGTACTATGCCGAGAAGGTGCGCAAGCAGAAGTATAGTCTAAACGAGGAGATGACCTCGCCATACTTCTCGCTCGACAATGCACGACAGGGAGTATTCAACCTCTCAAATCGTCTTTACGGATTGACATTCCGCCCTGTAGTGGTGCCACAGTACCACAACGAGGCTTCAGCATACGAGGTTTTGGATAGTGACGGCTCGCATCTTGGTATCTTATACTTCGATTTCCACCCGCGTGCCAGCAAGTCGCAGGGTGCTTGGTGCGGCTACTTCCGCCGTCCGTCGTACGACAAGGAGGGCAAGCGCATTGCTCCCGTTGTGAGCATCGTTTGCAACTTTACACGACCTGCGGGCAACACTCCGGCACTCCTCTCGATAGATGAGGTTTCTACCCTCTTCCACGAGTTTGGCCACGCCTTGCACTTCCTCTTCTCGGATGTGCCATACAACGGATTGCTCGATGTAGAGGGCGACTTTGTGGAGCTCCCATCGCAGATTATGGAGAATTGGGCATTGGAGGAGGAGTTGCTCAAGACCTATGCCGTACACTATCGCAACAACAGCGTTATCAACAAGAGCCTTATCGACAAGATCCGTCGCAGCGCGCAGTTCAATCAGGGCTTCGCAACTACCGAGCTCCTGGCGGCAGCACTCGTTGATCTGGATATCCACTCACTGACACAGTACAAAGAGTTGGATGTAGACTCTTTCGAGTACAACGCTCTCTACGAGAAGCGCGGTATGATTTCGGAGATTGAGCCTCGCTATCGTCTGCCATACTTCGCCCACATCTTTGCAGGTGGTTACTCTTCGGGTTACTACTTCTACACTTGGGCAGAGGTGTTGGACAAGGATGCCTACGCAGCATTTGTCGAGACAGGCGATATCTTCAACCGCAAAACCGCCCAGGCTTTCCGCAAGCTCCTCTCGAGTGGAGGAAAACGCGACGGCATGTCGCTCTACCGCGAGTTCCGCGGTGCCGAGCCAAGTCGCGATGCGCTGCTTAAAGCGCGTGGTTTGTGGGTTGAGCCGGAACCTACCGACGAGAATCAGAACGAAAATGTAGAAACCAAATAAATTTAATGTATCATTATGAAAAAACTATTTTTGATTATGTCAGCATCTGCACTTCTCGGCGCTTGCGCAGGCAACGATATGCCTGTAGTTCAGTTGCCTGAGATTGACACTAACAATCCATTGTTGGCTGAGTGGGAGACTCCACACGCAACACCTCCATTCGACAAGATTTCGACTTCGGACTATGAGCCGGCATTCGAGACTGCTATTGCAGTAAGTCGTGCCGAGGTTGATGCTATCATCAACAACCCTGCAAAGCCTTCGTTCAACAACACAATTCTTGCTCTCGAGAAGCAGGGTGAGTTGCTCGACCGCATCAGCTCGGTATTCTTCAACATGTTGCAGTGCAACACATCTGACGAGTTGCAGGATATCGCTATGCGCGTTCAGCCAAAGTTGACCGAGCTCGGTAACGATGTATCGCTCAACCCTGAGTTGTTCAAGCGCGTAAAGGCTGTTTACGAGAATCCGGGATTGTTCCTCTCGAAGGAGGATAAGAAACTCCTCGAGAACACCTACAAGAGCTTTGTTCGCAGCGGTGCAAACCTCAACGACACCGACAAGGAGCTGTATCGTCAATACTCTTCGGAGCTCTCGCAGCTCACTTTGCAGTTCGGTCAGAACTCGTTGGCTGCAAACAACGCCTACTCGCTCAACATCACATCGGCAAAGCAGGTGGCAGAGTTGCCTAACTTTGTAAAGGATGGTTTGGCAATGGAGGCTAAGGCTCGCGGTCAGAAGGGTTGGACTGTAACCTTGAAGGCTCCAAGCTATGTTCCTTTCGTAACCTACTCGTCGCAGCGCGACTTGAAGGAGAAGTTGTACAAGGCTCGCAACTCGTGCGCTATCGGTGGCAAGTTCGACAACACCGAGAACATCCGCAAGATCACATCGTTGCGTCTTAAGATTGCTAACTTACTCGGCTACGAGTGCTATGCAGACTATGTTCTCGACAACCGCATGGCCGAGAAGACCGAGACTGTAAACTCGTTCCTCGCAGAGTTGCTCTCGCAGACCAAGGAGTATGCAGAGAAGGATTACCAGACTATCAACGAGTACGCTCACTCGCTCGGTTTCGAGGGTGATATTCAGCCTTGGGATTGGGGTTACTACAGCGAGAAGTACAAGAATGAGAAGTATGCTGTAAGCGACGAGATGGTAAAGCCATACCTCGAGCTCGAGAATGTTAAGCAGGCAGTATTTATGCTTGCCGACAAGCTCTACGGCTTGCAGTTCAAGCCTGCTGAGGGCGTAGCAAAGTATCACGAGGATGTTACCGTATATGAGGTTTCGGAGGCAAATGGCGAGCACCTCGCAGTTCTCTACCTCGACTTCTTCCCACGCGATTCGAAGCGTGCAGGTGCTTGGATGACCGAGTTCCGCGGTGCCGAGGGTGATATTCGCCCACTCGTATCGCTCGTTATGAACTTCACCAAGCCTACCGAGACTATGCCGTCGCTCATCACATTCGATGAGTTCACCACATTCCTCCACGAGTTTGGTCACGCTTGCCACGGCATGGTAGCAAAGGGTAAGCACGGTTCGTTGAACGGTACAAGCGTATTCCGCGACTTCGTTGAGTTGCCATCGCAGATCTTGGAGAACTGGGCATACGAGAAGGAGTACCTCGACCTCTGGGCAAAGCACTACCAGACCGGCGAGACTATGCCTGCAGAGCTTATCGAGAAGATTATCGCAGCAAAGAACTACTTGGCAGCTTATGCAAATGTTCGCCAGGTGTCGTTCGGTATGACCGATATGGCATGGCACACTTTGAAGGCTCCATACGAGGGTTGCATCATCGAGTTCGAGAAGGCAGCTATGGCTCCTTCGCAGATCCTCCCTGTTGTTGAGGGTACTGCAATGTCACCAACATTCGGCCACCTCTTCTCGGGCGGTTACGCAGCAGGCTACTATGGCTACAAGTGGGCTGAGGTTTTGGCGGCTGACGGCTACTCTCTCTTCACCGAGAATGGCATCTTCGACAAGGCTACTGCAGCGAAGTTCCGCGCATTGCTCCAGGCCGGTGGTACCGAGCACCCTATGGATTTGTATGTTAAGTTCCGCGGTCACAAGCCTCAGACCAAGGCTTTGATCGACCAGATGGGTCTTACAAAGTAATCTATACCTTATTATAAATATAGGGCAGACTTTTCGGTCTGCCCTATTTTAATATCTGTTCTTGAGTTGCTCCTCCTTAATTTGCTGGAGCTCATACATCCTGTCACGATAGCGTGCTGCAGCCATAAAGTCCAACGACTTGGCTGCGCGCTCCATATCCTTTCGCGCCTGATCGATAAGCTGGTCGATATTTGAACCGGCATTATATTGTGCAGAGGCGTCGGCAACCATTGATACGCCCATTACGCCCGAATCATAAACGGCCTTCATATCGTTTGCAACACCCTTATCTTCGCCTGCTACCGTATCGAGCAGAGGACTTGGTTGGGCTGAATTTCGCTTCGCCTGACGAGGCATAATGCCGTGCTCGATATTGTATCGAATCTGCTTCTCGCGGCGGCGATTGCTATCCTCCACCGTCTTGCGCATCGCATCGGTGCAGGTTGTACCGTAGAGCACCACCCTGCCTTGTGCATGACGGGCAGCACGACCTGCCACCTGCGTCATGGCAGTATAGTTTCGGAGATATCCGTTTTTGTCGGCATCAAAGATAGAGACTTGCGCCACCTCGGGAAGGTCGATACCCTCACGCAAAAGGTTTACACCGCACAATACATCGAACAAATCGGCGTGAAGATCCTCAAGAATCTGCACTCGCTCCAAGGTGTCGAGGTCAGAGTGAATATAGCGGCTGCGGACACCCATCTTTTCGAGGTATGCCGACACCTCCTCGCACATTCGCTTTGAGATTGTGGTAACAATCATCTTCTCGCCTCGCTTTATACAATCCTCGATATCCTCCATCAGACGATCAATCTGGCGTGTAGAATCGATAACCTTCAGTGCCGGATCTATAATTCCCGTAGGGCGTATAAACTGCTCGACAATGCTATCCTCGCTACGAGCCAACTCGTATGGTGCAGGTGTAGCACTCACATATATGGTCTGCCCCTGCATACCCTCGAACTCCTCGAAGCGCAGAGGTCGGTTATCGCGTGCTGCGGGTAGGCGGAAGCCATACTCCACCAAATTCTCCTTGCGTGAGCGGTCGCCACCAAACATTCCGCGCACCTGAGGTACGGTAACATGGCTCTCGTCTATAATGAAGAGTGAATCGTCGGGGAAGTAGTCGAGCAGACAGAACGGGCGCATACCCGGAGCGCGACCATCGAAGTAACGAGAATAGTTCTCGATACCCGAGCAGTAGCCCAACTCACGAATCATCTCAAGATCGTAGTTTACGCGCTGTTCGATACGCTTTGCCTCGACCTCACGACCCTCTTTTATAAAAAACTCTATCTGCTTCTCGAGGTCGGCTTCAATATTTAGCACCGCCTGCTCCACTCGCGCCTTGCTCGGCACAAAGAGGTTTGCAGGGTAGATATTAACCTGCTCCAGTCTATCGAGTCGCTGACCCGTTTCGGCATCTATAAGCGATATCTCCTCGATCTCGTCATCGAAGAATGTTACGCGGTAGCAGTGGTTGCCCACCGAAGAGCGGATTGTAATGGTATCACCCGTAACGCGGAATGTGGAGGTTTCGAGGTCGCGCTCTACGCGAGTATAAAGAATCTCGACAAGGCGATACATCAGATGCTTCATCGCCATAACATCGCCCACCTTCAGTTGCACCATTGTAGAGTGGAAATCGGCGGGGTTGCCGATACCGTAGATGCACGAAACACTCGCCACAACAATCACATCGCGACGCCCCGAGAGCAACGAGAAGGTTGCCGAAAGGCGCATACGGTCGATCTCGGCATTTATGGCGAGATCTTTTTCGATATATGTGTCGGTCGAAGGGATATAAGCCTCGGGCTGGTAGTAGTCGTAGTACGAAACGAAATACTCCACCGCATTCTCGGGGAAGAAGCTCTTAAACTCGCTATACAGCTGTGCCGCGAGGGTCTTATTATGGCTTAAAACAAGTACCGGACGATTGAGCTGGGCTATGACATTAGCCATCGTAAAGGTCTTACCCGAACCCGTAACACCGTGAAGTGTTGCGGCGGGCACACCTTGACGAATATCGGCCACCAGCCTCTCTATCGCCTCGGGCTGATCACCCATTGGCGCATAGTCCGATACAAGTTTAAAATCCATAATGCAAAGATAGAAAAAAGACGAGAGACGAGAGACGAGAGACGAGAGTTTTTTTAGTTAAAAGTTGAAAAAATAGAAAATTGTATACTCTTGTCTAAAAAAGCCAATGGCTAATGGCCTCGCCTCAAAAAAGTGGAGAGCCGATTTCTCAACTCTCCACTAAAATATTCAAGCGTATAAGTATACTATTTCTCGTCTACGCCGTCGAAGAAATACGGAGCATAGTGGATACACTCCTTCTCGTAGAGCTTGCGGAGGTGCTCCAAACGACGAGCAAAGTCCTCGAAGTTCTTTGCGCCAATGGTCCAACCCGCCTCGGCTGTAGCTGCCAAACGCGGAAGGAGCTTCTCCTGAACGCGGTGGAAGGTCGAAATATACTCGGTCCACAAGTTTGCCTGCACACCCTTGATACGGCCATACTCGCTTGGCTGCAAGCCCTCGTATGGATCGAGGCTATATGCCTTGCGGAGTGTCAAGATACGGTTGTCGCGGAAGAGCAAGCCCTCCTTATTGCAGAATGGACGCAAAGTCTGATAGTAGTCCATATAGCAGAAATACTTCGGCGTGAGAATCACATCGTTACCGAGCGAGATCGCCTTTGCACGATTTCTGTCGTTCCACAACATAATGGTTGCGCTCTTGTTAATACCGCCATAGATAATCTCGTCCCAGCCGATAATCTTACGATCGTGCTTTGCGAGGAACTTCTCAACGCGGTGCATAAAGTAACTCTGCAACTCGTTCTCATCCTTCAGTCCCTCCTCCTGAATACGCTTCTGGCAGTGTGGGCACTCCTTCCAACGATCGCGAGGGCACTCATCGCCACCGAGGTGGATATACTTCGACGGGAAGAGCTTTACAACCTCCTCCAATACACCCTCAACAAACTCGAAGGTGCTCTCCTTGCCTACGCAGAGGACATCCTTGCTGATACCCCAACGGGTGCGCACCTCGAACTTCTCATCGCGGCAGCCAAGGTGGTTATACGAAGCCAAAGCTGCAACCATATGGCCCGGCATATCAATCTCAGGGATAACCTCGATATAGCGCTCTGCAGCATACTTTACGATATCCTTAATCTCCTCCTGGGTGTAGTAGCCACCGTGAGGTGTACCATCGTATGTCTTTGAGATGCTGTTACGGCCGATAACGGTCTCCTTACGCATTGAGCCAATCTTGATAAGCTCAGGATACTTCTTAATCTCGATACGCCAGCCCTGATCCTCAGTCAAGTGCCAATGGAATGCATTTATCTTGTGCATAGCTGCAATATCGATAAAGCGCTTAACCTCTGCCACGGTGAAGAAGTGGCGGCAAACATCAAGCATAGCTCCGCGGTGGCCGAGCAATGGCTTATCCTTGATATCCATGCCCTGCAACTCAATGCCCTTCTTTGTTACCTCGCCCGCTGCAACCAACTGACGAAGGCTCTGCAAGCCATAGTAGACGCCCTGAGCCGTACTGCCCACAACCTTCACGCCCTTCGACGAGATGTGGAGCGCATACTCCTCCTTTGCAAGCGACTTATCGAGCGAGAGCACAACAGCACCCTTGTTCTGCTGCTTAACTGTGAGTGTTGCGCCCAAATCCTTTGCCACATACTCCGCAAAAAGCTCTGCCGGGCGTACCAACTCGGCATCGGCAACTGCAATAACGCTCTTTGCCGAGAGTGTATAGCTACCCTTCACGGCTGTAGCCTCCATAGGGCGCGGAATAATTGGAGTCTCGATGCTCTGTGCCGAAACAACCGCAACGGCAAAAAGCAGAGTTACGATAGCGATAATTTTCTTCATAGTTATTTAGTTTTTAGATTAGTTGATCAAGAGTTTGAAGATAAGTTTGCGCACGCTACCCTCACCGAGCATCGGTGCGTGAGCATCCTCGGGGAAGAAGATAGCGAACTGACGCTCGTTCAGCGTGAAGAACATCTGCGGCTTATCGGTAAAGAACTGCACATCGCGCTCGGTGTTGAACTCCTCGCGAGGTGAGTGGCAATCGCAACGCTCCGACCAACCGTACGACTCCTCGGTACCCACCATAACCTGAATATCGAGATAGCGGTTATGCACCTCAAGTGCCGCCTCGCTCTGCGGCTTAAGCGCTACATCCATAACATTAACAAAGAGGTTGTCACCGTCGATATTGTGGCGACCTGCGCTCAAAGCTGCTACATCGGTTTGTGCAAGCCAATCGAAGGCCTGCTTGATACGGGGTGAAAGCGAGTAGTATAACTCGGCATTCTTAATTGCATCTACAATCATATATGTATGTGTTAAAATTTTACTCTCGATATTACGGGATAGTGGTCTGAGTAGTCAGCCTCGTTGTCCACCTCATACGACACAACCTCAATCTGCGGCGACACCAATATGTTGTCTATGCGCAGGAGGTGGTATCTTATATTATAGGTATAGGCGATACCGTTTGCCATCTTCGAGAAGGTATCGTCGAGATCTCCTGCAATACGATTGTAGGTGTAGGAGAGTGGTACATCGTTAAAATCGCCACAAACAATAGTCTTGTATGGCGACTGACTCAAGAAATCGGCAATAACCTCGGCTTGTGCCGCGCGTTTGCGGTTATTCTCCACAAGTCGTGATATTATACTGCGTATTTTGCCGTCGTTATTGTTGTCGCGGAGATACTCGTGCTTCTCTATAAATTGGGTATCCTCCGGGCTGATGGCTGTCGACTGCAGATGCAGGCTCACCACCCTTATGGTATCATCTCGCATCTTCAAATCTGCCCACACGGCACTTTTGCGTGGCAGGTCGGCTATATTGCCATTACGAATAATTCTATATTTCGACAATATCTGATTGCCGCCTGTGCCGGTCTTAGGCATATATGTCGTTTTATAGACCTCGGCCAAGGCGTTCCAATTGTCGGTGCCGATATTCATCTCCTGCAAACAGAGAATATCGGGATTGTGCTTCTTTATATAGTCAGATAACCCCTCCGACACACCTTCGTAGACATTGTAGGTCATAACTTTAGTGTATCGACGCTCGATATACGAGGTGCCGTAATCTCTATCTATCTCGAATTTGTAGTAGCGCGAAACATAGAACAGACCTATAATCACAACCACAATCATTGCGGTAGCACGATACCATTTCCAACGCACCACCCAATAGAACATCACAATAATGTTGAGCAGATAGATTACCGGTGCACCGAGGGCTATAACCGACAGCACACCGCTCTTCTCGGGCGAGATATATTGACAGATGATTGCTATAAGAGTGGCGAAAATAAGCAAAATCATAGCTACGCTTACCAGAATATCGAGCAAGCGAAGCGAGAGGGTCTTGCCATCATAAACCTTACGCTTACGACTCCTCTTGCGGCTTATGCTGTTAGAGTAGTATTCTGCCATCTCCCCTTAGAAAAATATTTTACCCCTCTTTTTCCACCAATAGAGCAACATCAAGCCCCACAACATACCGCCGACATGGGCAAAGTGTGCAACGCCCGTATTTGCGCCCGACCAGCCGAGTGCAATCTCCAATACGGCATAGCCCACAACAAACCACTTCGCCTTGATAGGGAATGGAAGAGGTATGATATATATCATATTGTTCGGATGCATGACTCCGAAGGCCAATAACAGACCAAAAACGGCACCAGAGGCTCCCAGCAGTGTCAGATTCTCACCAAAGAGCGACGCTACACCAATCTGAATAATAGCTGCTCCTATTCCGCAGACCATATAGTAGGTTAAAAATCTCTGCGAGCCGAGCTCATACTCCAAAGTGCGGCCAAACATCCACAACGCAAACATATTCGAGAAGAGGTGAGCAAAACCTCCGTGCAGGAACATATAGGTTACGAATTGGTAGCTGTGAAATGGCGGGCTGTATGGCGAATTGGTCCACCAAAGCTGGAGATACTCCGCGCAAAAGTGGTTTACCGCAGGAATAAGCGTTACTGCCAGATAGAGCACGCAGTTGGCGATTATCAGATTTTGCACCACAGGTGGTGTCTTGAAATATGGATTCATATATTTTTTTTGGCTTTTAGCCATTGGCCGTTGGCCATTAGCTATTTTTTATTACTCGAACAAGTTCTTAATATCGGTTATTGCAAATGGCGAAACAATGCGCTTACCCGACGGGGTGTAGCTCTCGCCTGCGGCAAGAATCTGCATAGTCAATCGCTCGGCATCCTCCTGCATAAATCGGATATTGCCTACCGCCTCGCTGTGTGCCAAGGTCTGCGCCAACATATCGCGACGGATATCGACAACCGACTGCGGCAGCTTCAAGCTCTGCACCAAATCATAAACGGCTCTGTCAAGCTGCTCAGTATGTACATCGGCAGGAATTCCGAAGACCTCGATGGTACTTCTACCCTGAGGCTTTATATCGAAACCGAGCGATGCAAAATCTACGGCATACTCCTCTATCAGATCGTACTCCTCCTCTGTCAAGGTGAGCAACTCCGGGAACAAGAGCTGCTGCGATACCGAGTGCCCGCTTTTGAGCGATGCAGCGTAGTGATTGTAGAGCAATCGCTCTCTGGCACGAGCCAAATCTACCACCAACATCTTCGACGCAAAGGTCGCTACGGCATAACGACCGCAACAGAGCGATATATTTAACGGCTCCTCGCTACTCTCAACCTCCAATCCGAGCAACTGCTCCTCGCCATCACCCGACTCGAAGTATTCGAACTCTGTATCGGATGCTCCGCTCTCGAAATCGAAGCCCATCGATGGCGCCAAGTCAAACTCGGGCGAGATCTTTGGTATTGCCGACCAGCCACCACCCGAAACGGACGAATCACTAACCTCCGCACCATAGTTCTCGGCAAACGGATTGTAATAATCTTTGGTTGTGGCACGCGGCTCCGTATAGCTTACGCCTGTAGTTGCTACAGGTATATCGACCAAATCCTCCGCCTCGAAATCAATCAGCGGCATTGCGCCATTCTTGGCGAGTGTTTCGCGCACTGCGGCGTTCAAAATCTGCCATATAGCATCGTTATCGGCGAACTTAACCTCGGTTTTCTGGGCGTGAACATTAACATCCACACGCTCGGTGTCTACCGTAATGTAGAGGAAGAATGTAGGATAACCCTTCTCGGGGATAAGCTTCTCATACGCCTTCGACACCGCCTTATTGAGGTATGGCGAGCGGAAGAAGCGACCATTTACGAACATATACTGTTCGCTCGAGTTGTTGCGTGCAGTCTCGGGGCGACCGACATAACCCTTCACCGAGGCGATGGTTGTTTCGACATCCACCTCCAACAAGTTGCGTCTTGTGGCATTACCCATAATGCCGACAATACGCTCTACGAGCGAAGATGCAGGCAGAGAGTATATCGGTGCGCTGTTGTTCATCAGTGTACATGCGACCTCGGGGTGGCAGAGCGCTACACGACGAAACTCGCGCTTAATATCGGATGACAGCGATGACTCCTTGCTGTTTATAAACTTACGACGAGCAGGAGTGTTATAGAAGAGGTTGCGCACCAAGAACTGCGAGCCGACCTCTGCTGCCACGGGAGTTTGCGACACAAACTCTCCACCATTTATGATGGTTTGAGTACCAATCTCACAATCGGCCTGACGGGTGATAAGCTCCACCTGCGACACTGCCGAGATCGACGACAAGGCCTCACCTCTAAAGCCGAAGGTGTGCAAGGCATAGATATCGTCGAGGGAGGAAATCTTACTTGTTGCGTGGCACTCGAAGGCCATACGAGCATCGACGGGCGACATTCCTCGTCCGTTGTCGATAATCTGCACAAGATCGCGACCGCCATTTACGAAATTGACCGTAACTTCGGTTGCGCCTGCATCTATGGCATTCTCCATCATCTCCTTCACCAC